>NZ_DASZCQ010000254.1:0-12364 GCF_035942955.1 Actinophytocola sp.
GCCACGGTCGCCGCCGCGGCCACCGGGGTGGGGATCGCGGCCCGGATGGCCCAGGCGCGCTGGGCCCGCCGACGGCGCAGCGTGCGCAGCAGGTCCGGCGCCGCGTGCAGGTCGGCCAGCTCGCGCCGCAGCGCCTCGCCGAGCGCCCGGCCGTACTGCTCATCGGTGAGCATGGGGTACCTCCAGGGAGTTGGGCTCGTGGTCGTCGGCGAGCAGGCACCGCAGCCTGGCCAGCGCCCGCGACGTGTACGACTTGACCGTCCCGGCCGAGCAGCCGAGCAGCTCGGCGGTCTGCTCGACGGACAGGTCCTCGAAGAAGCGCAGCACGACGACCTGCCGCTGGCGGACGGGCAGCTGGGCGAGGGCCCGCACCACCACCCGGCGCTCGGCCACCCGCTCGTACCCGGCGTCGACGGTGCGCAGGACGTCCGGGTCGGGCGGCATCGGTGCCTCCCGCGGCCGGCGGAACAGCCGCCTGATCCGGTCCCGGGACAGGTTCACCGCCGTCGACCTGCCCTCGACGAACGCCTCGAAGCTGGGATCTACCCGCATGCCCCTCACAACGCCACCCCGGCCGGGCCGGTTGCCACGGCGGAGCTCGTACTTTGGGCCGATCAGGAGTGGCCCCGCTCTCGTACCATGGTTCGGGTGCACGAGCTGCTGCGGTCCGTCTGGGACGAGCCGCGCCCGGCGAACGCCCCACCGCCGGCCTGGCGGGACTGGGCGTTCGTGGGCGTGCTCGCGGTGGTCGCGGTGCTCGAGGGGGTGCTGCGCACGGACCTGCGGTCGCCGGTCGTCTCGACGGTGGTCGCCGTCGGGCTGCTGCCCACGTTGCTGTGGCGGCGGACCCGGCCGCTGCCGACGATCGCGGTCGCGTTCGGCGTCTGCGCGGTGGTCCCGGTGCTGACCGGCAGCGAGCCCGAGCTGAACGTGATGGCGTTCATGCTGATCCTGCCGTTCTCGTTGTACCGCTGGGGGTCCGGGCGCGAGGCGGTCCTCGGTTCGGTGATCATGCTGGCCAAACTCGGCTTCTCGCTGGCGCTCGGCACGGTCACCCTTACCGGGGGACTCGGCGGGGTGTTCCTGATCTCCACGGCGTGCGCCCTCGGCGCGGCGCTGCGCTACCGGGTCAGGGCGCGGATGCGCGAGCTCGACCAGGCCAAGCTGCTCGAACGGGAACGGCTGGCGCGCGACCTGCACGACACCGTGGCCCATCACGTCTCGGCCATGGCGATCCGCGCCCAGGCCGGCCTCGCCACGTCGGACGCGGAGCCGGGCGCCGCGGTCGACGCGCTGCGGGTGATCGAGTCCGAGGCGTCCAGGGCGCTGGCCGAGATGCGCACCATGGTCCGCGTCCTGCGGCAGAACGAGGCGGCGGACCTGAGCCCGAACCCGCGCGTCGCCGACCTCGAGCGGCTCGCCGGCCGGGCACAGTTCGGTCCGCCGGTCGACGTGGAGATCGTCGGCGACGTGGAGGACCTGCCCCCGTCGGTCGGGACCGCGATCTACCGGCTGGCCCAGGAATCGGTCACCAACGCCCGGCGGCACGCCCGGCACGCCACCCGGATCGAGGTCCGCGTGGTCGCCGACGACCGGGCGGTGCACCTGCGGGTCAGCGACGACGGCGAGCCCTTCACCCGCCCGGCCGGGGCGCAGGGGCACGGGCTGATCGGCATGATCGAACGCGCCGGCCTGCTCGGCGGCACCTGCGAGGCCGGCCCGAACCCCGACCGCGGCTGGACCGTGACCGCCACCCTTCCGCGCACGGCCGGGTAGCCGAAAGTACGACTCCCGGCCCGGCCGTTCGGCCGGGCGAATCGCGGCCCATCGCCCGATGAGCCGGCACCGTCCCGGCGGCCACGATCTGGGGCATGACGACGACAGCGCTTCGGCGCGGCAGCCCGCCGAGGCGGGGCTGGCGCGTGCCGGCCGGGCTGCTCTTGCTCGGTTTCATCCCGGTGCTCGCCGGCGCCTTCCGCCTCACCCAGCTGGGCGGCGGCGCGGAGATCACGCCGGCCAACGAGCGGTTCTTCGCCACACCCGGACCCGTGGTGGTGCACATCGTGGCCGTCAGCGGGTATGCCATCCTCGGCGCCTTGCAGTTCGCCCCACGGTTGCGCGCCCGGCGACGCGGTTGGCACCGGGTGGCCGGACGGCTCGTGGTCCTCTGTGGACTCATCGGCGCGCTGTCCGGTCTGTGGCTGACGCTGTTCTTTCCCCGCCCCGACAACGTCGGCGATCTGTTGACCGCCGTCCGGCTCGTGGTCGGTTCGGCCTGGATCCTGTTCCTGGTCCTCGGTTTCACCGCGATCCGCCGCCGGGACGTCGCCGGGCACCGCGTCTGGATGATCCGCGCTTACGCCCTCGCCATGGGCGCCGGCACCCAGGCGGTGACCCAGGTGCCCCTGATCGTGGCCGTCGGCGAGCTCGACCGGCTCGGCAATGCCCTGGCGATGTCCGCCGGCTGGGCGATCAACGTCGCCGTGGCCGAATGGCTCATTCGCCGCCGCCCGTCCCGTCCCGTACGAAACACAAAACCCTTGGAGGCACGATGAAAGCGATCATCCAGGACCGGTACGGCTCCCCCGACGTGTTGGCGCTCAAGGAGGTTGACCGCCCGGCGCCGGCGGACGGCGAGGTGCTCGTCCGGGTGCGCGCGGCCACGCTGAACGCTCGCGACTGGCACGTCATGCGCGGCGACCCCTACCTGGCGCGCCTGCTGATGTCGGGCCTTCGCCGGCCGAAGGTGCCGATCCGCGGCACGGACTTCGCCGGCGAGGTGACGGCGGTCGGCCCGGGCGTGACCCGGTTCCGGCCGGGCGACGCGGTGTACGGCGAGGCCGACGGGGCGTTCGCCGAGTACGTGTGCGCGCCCGAGGGCGTGGTGGACACCAAACCGGCCAACCTGACCTTCGAGCAGGCGGCCGCGCTGCCGCTGGCGGCCAACACCGCGCTGGTGGGCCTGCGCGATCGTGCCCGGTGCGGCCGGGTCAGCAGATCCTGATCAACGGCGCGTCCGGCGGGGTCGGCACGTTCGCCGTGCAGGTCGGCAAGTGGCTCGGCGCCGAGGTGACCGCCGTGTGCCGCGCCAGGAACGTGGAGCTGGTCACCTCGCTCGGCGCGGACCACGTCATCGACTACACCCGGGACGACTTCACCCGCGACGCGGGCCGCTACGACGTCGTGTTCGACCTCGTCGGCAACCACTCGCTGACCAGGCTCCGGCGCGCGCTCAAGCCCGGCGGCACGGTGCTGATCTCCGGCGGCGGCGTGTCCACCGGCGGCAGCCTCATCGGGCCGATGGGCCTCGCCATCCGGGCGATGCTGGTGGCTCCCCTCGTCCGTCGTCACCGGATCCTGACCGTCGACGCCCGGCCCGGCCCGGAGAACCTCGCCACGCTGCGCGAGCTCGCCGAGGCCGGAACGCTCGTCCCGATCATCGACCGGACCTACGAGCTCGGCGAGGTGCCCGACGCGATCCGCTACGTCGAGGACGAGCACGCCCGCGCCAAGGTCGTCATCGTCGTGTGAGCAGGCGGTCCGGGTCGTAGGCGCGTTTGATCCGGGCCAGGCGGGCGAGGTTGCCGCCGGGTGCGGGCATCCGGACACCTCCCCACGGCGCCGAACCCCGGTGGCTCGGCGGTACCTCACCTACGCCGAGCGGCGACCTTCCGGTGGCTCCAGCCGAGCAGTGCCAGCAGCAGGATTCCGGACAGGATCAGGCTTGATCCGGTGCTCCAGCCGGGCAACGGCAGCCAGGGCACGACCCGCAGACCCCAGAGAATCCCGGCCGCGATGAGGGCAAGGCCGCACAGGATCGACCCGGCCAGCCGCACCGGCGAGGACACGCTGTCCTCCGCGGCCTTCAACGCCCGGTCCCGCGCGGGGTCCACGTAGCGCTCCAGCGCGGGAAACTCCGACGCGAGGATCAACAGACCGGCGAGCACCAGCAGCAAACCCGGTCCGGGCAGCACCAGCAGCGCGACGCCGACCAGGAGGACCACTCCCCCGATCACCGCGATCGTCGCGCGCTTGAGATGCCTTCCCGCCGCCACAGTGTGGACATCATGCCGCATCCGGCGGCTTCGCTATCCCGTCAGGGCCATGGACGTCTCGAACAGACCGTCGAACACCCGGGCCCGGTCGAAGGACAGGGCGAACGTGCGGGCCCGGTCGGCCATGAGCTGCCGTTCCTCGGGCGGAATGTCCAGCACCGCCCGGTCGATCGCCGCGGCGAGCTGCGCGACGTTCCCGGCCTCGACGATCAGCGCCGTGTCACCGACCGCCTCGCCGACGCCGCCGGTCGTGGTCGTGATCACCGGTCCGCCGCCGGCGAGCATCTTCTCGGCCAGCGCGATACCGAAGGTTTCGACGAAGTCCGCTTCCGGCTTGGTCGGCAACGCGTACGCCGCGCAGCCGTTCATCAGCATCGGCTTTTCCTCGTCGTCCACATCGGTCAGGAAGACGACGCGGTCGTCGGTTCCGGCGAGCTCCCGGACGTGCTCGAGGGCGGGGCCGGTGCCGGCGACCACGAGCCGGCACCGGGACCGCGCCCGGCACCGGGCGAACGCGTGCACCAGGTCGTCGACGCCTTTGGCCAGCGCCACCCTGGACAGAAACAGCACGTAGCCGTCGCGTTCCAGGCCGCGCCCGCGCAGCGTGGCGTCCACATGCGACGGATCGAGGTCCAGGTACGCCGAGGTGTCGATCGGCGGGTAGCTGACCGACACCCGGCGCCGGCACTCGTCGGCGAACCGGGTGCCGCAGTGCGCGTCGACGGCGCCGGCGGCGGCGATGATCTCCTGCCGGGTGTACTCCGACACGGCGATCACCCGGTCGTTGGCCAGGAACCGGGTGAACAGGACGATGGCCGCCCCGAACCGCCGCTCGTGCAGGCAGGAGCGGATCACGTTGGTGACGTCCGAGCCGACCGCCTTCGCGATCGTGTGGACGTCGGGCGTGTAGCCGGCCGCGCGCACCGCGTCCACGGCGTCGCGCACCACGGCGTCGTGCGGCGCGAGGTACATCGACAGGCAGGTGGTCGGGACCGGTTCGGCCAGCAGCTCGACCAATCGCCCGGTGAGCCCGGCAAGGTACCGGCCGTCCGGCACTCGGTAGTCGCCGACCGGCTCTGGCCGCTCCACGGTGATTCCCTTGCTGTAGGGCATGATCCGGTCAAGCGGCTTGAGCGGCAGGCCCGCCGCTTCCAGGACGGGGATCGGCCAGGTGAGCAGCCGCACGTCGGCGAAGCCGCGGGTGAGCGCGACCTCGGCCAGGTTGCGGGCCTCGCCGGAGTGGCCGCAGATGACCGGGTCGGCCCGGACCACGATGATCAGACGGCGGCTGGGCCAGGTCACGTCCGGGCCCCCTTCCCGAGCGGGTCGGACAGCGACGGCGGCAGGATCTTGCGCCCCCACTCCGACGGTTCCGGGCCGAGCTCGAGGAGCAGCCGGCCGCCCGCGTGCACATCGGACGCCCGCAGATGCGCCGCGTCCAGCGGGTTGCCGTTCAGCCGGGCGGCCCGCACGTACTGCGGTGGCGGGACCGTGTCCAGGCCGTCCGAGCTGATCGACGTCTCGCGGTGCCCGCGGGTCTCGACGACGAACTCGCGGTCCCCGACGTGGAGCGTGGCGCGCCGGAAGGCGGGCGCGTTGACCAGGAACAGGCTCTGCCCGGCGACCGGGAACAGTCCCAGCGAAGCCCAGACGTACCAGGAGCTCAGCCCGCCGGAGTCGTCATTGCCGGGCAGCCCACCGGGGCCGGTGCCGAACTGCCAGGTCAGCGCCGCGTGCACGATCTCGGCCGTGCGGTCCGGCCGGCCCGCGTAGTGGTAGGACCAGGGCGCCTCCATGTCCGGCTCGTTGTTCAGCCCCTCGAACCGGTTCAGCGCGTAGCCGGCCGCCATCTCCGCCGGGTCGGGCCGCGTGCCTGGCTGCGTCACCCGCGGCGCGCCGTAGCCGAAGAACGCGTCCAGCATGGCGACGAACGCGTCGGGCCCGCCGGCCAGCGCGATCCGCGCGGCCATGTCGTGCAGCAGCCGGAACGAGTAGTTCCACTTACCCCCCTCGTAGAACGACGAATCCCGCAGCAGGCCGGTGGCCGGGTCGAACGCGTTGGACCACAGGCGGCTGCGCGCGTCGAGGTCGTCGGCGAGCTGGACGTCGTGCAGGGCCCTGGCGACGCCGGCGGTGCAGTGGTAGGCGTAGGCGAGGTCGAGGGTGTGCGAGATCGGGTGCACGACGCCGTGCTCGTAGAAGTCCTCGCCGTACATCCGGCGCAGGTCGTCGTGCATGTGCACCAGCGCCCAGGCCCAGTCGAGGTCACCGATGCCGAGGGCGTGCACGTCGGCCAGCGCGGTGTGCACCAGCGCGCTGGCCTGCCGGAAGAACCGGTCCGCGCCGCGCGCCATCCGGTACCCGATGGGGAAGTTGCCCTCCTCCTCGCAGACCCGGATCAGCGACTCCAGCAGGTCGACCGCCCGGTCCGGGCGGATGGCCGTGAGCAGCGGCAGCTGGGTCTTGTAGATGTCCCACATCGTGCAGACGTCGAACACGAACGGCCCGTCGCTGGGCCAGAACGGGCTCTCGTCGTCGGCGAAGCACGGCTTGATCAGCGAGTGGTACATGGCCGTGGCGAACACCTGCCGCCGGGCCGGCGACCCGCCCTCGATCTCGACCCGGTCCAGGTGCTCGCGCCACCGGGCCCTGGTCTGCACCCGGACGCTGTCGAACACCGACACGCCCTTGCCGCGCTCGCGGTACAGGTTCTCCCTGGCCTGCTCGCAGCCGCGCAGGGAGAAGCCGATCTGCAGCTCGACGACGCCGTGCCCGGCGGCGGTCGGTCCCATGTAGAGCAACCCGAACGGGCGCAGCGTGGTCTGCCTGATGCGGTCGAAGTCGAGCCGGGTGCCGCCCTCGATCAGCCGGCGGTCGTGCCAGAGCATCTGCCGCCAGCCGGGGCTGTCGATCTCCAGGTACACCGACAGCGGCACGCCCTCGACGACCACGGTTCCCTGGGCGCGGCCGCTGCCGAGGCTTTCCACGTGCGCCCGCAGCGGCACCGTGCGGCCGAGGTCGATGGCCAGCCCGCCGCAGGACAGGTCGACGACGACCCTGGCGTTGCGGTGATCGGGGAAGGCGAACCGGTGCACGGCGACCTTGGTGCCGACGGTGACCTCGCAGCGGATGCCGCTGTCGAGCGTGGCCGCGTAGTACCCGGCCTCGGCGATCTCGTCGTGCAGCGCCCAGGCCCGGCCGAGGTCGTCAAGCGGCTGCACCATCGGCGTCACCCGCACGTAGTTGTAGTACTTGCGGATCGCCCCGGTGCCGGACTGCTGGAAGTGGGTGAACCCGGACGCCTGCAGCTGGTCGAACATCACCTCCGGCACACCCTCGGTGTTCTTGGCGTAGCGGCCGTACCCGGTCGGGTAGGCGCCGGAGTACGCGCAGGCCGACACCATGCCCAGCGGGGACGTCGCCCCCGGATGGGTGTTGCCGACCTGCGGTTTCGGCCACCACCAAGTGGCCGCCAGCCCCTGCGCCGCGGGCAGTGAGGTGGCAGCCGTGCCGATGAAGGGATCAATCTCGTCGAGGATGACGAGACCCTAGTCAGCGCGGGCGTCGCGTTGGTTTCGGTGACGTGACATTAAGACGCACCCCCGGTGCCGCGATTATTGACATGGCGCGGCTTCTGCGAGCGGGCGTACGGTGAACGAATGGGGATCAAGGGGATCAAGGGGATCAAGCATCTTGTTGTCGTCGCGGCGATTTCGCTGTTGGCCGTGGCATGCGGGTCGTCACCGGCCGCGAACGACGCGGGGGGATCGGCCACCGGCGAGGGGGACGGCCACGGTCACGGCGCCGCGCCGCCACCGCCCGCGCCGCTGCGCAACGGCGAGCGGTTTCAGGAGATCGGCCTCGAGCGGCCGTACCAGCCAACGCCGCCGCAGGGCGGCACGGACGAGTACCGGTGCTTCCTGATCGACCCGAAGCTCACCGAGGCCACGTACCTCACCGGGACCCAGTTCCTGCCGCAGAACGCCGAGATCGTGCACCACGCGATCCTCTACCGCGTCGCCCCCGCCCAGGTGGTGCGCGCCAAGAACCTGGACGCCAGGACCGAGGGCGACGGCTGGCAATGCTTCGGCGGCCCCGGGATCTCCGACGGCGCCGGCCGCGGTGACGGTGGCGGCGACAGCTGGATCGGCGCCTGGGCGCCCGGCAACAACGAGACCCTGATCGGCGAGCTGGCCGGGTATCCGGTCGAGCCGGGCACCCACATCGTGCTCCAGGTGCACTACAACCTGCTGGCCACCGACGGAAAGCCCGGTCCGACCGACCAGTCGACGGTGCGCCTGCGCATGATCTCCGGCACGGCGGACGTCACGCCGCTGCACACGATGCTGGCCACGGCCCCCATCGAACTACCGTGCACACCCGCGGAATCCGGACCCCTGTGCGACCGCACCGCCGCGATCGAGGACCTCGTCAAGCGCACCGGCGTCCAGGCCCGCCAGACGGTCCAGGCGCTCGACGCGTGGTGCAACAAGGGCAAGGACCCGGTCCCCGGCCCCACCCAGCACTGCGACCTCCCGATCCAGAAACCGGCACTGCTGTACGCCGTCGCACCGCACCTGCACCTGCTCGGCCGGTCCATCTCGGTGGAGCTCAACCCCGGCACCCCGGGCGCCCGGAAGCTTCTGGACCAGCCCGTGTACAACTTCGACGACCAGTCCAGCCAGCCGCTGCCCCAGCCGGTCACCCTCAACCCCGGCGACACGATCAGGATCACCTGCACCCACGACGCCGCCCTACGCTCCCAACTCCCCCAACTCAAAATCCTCAAACCCCGCTACGTCGTCTGGGGCGACGGCACCAGCGACGAAATGTGCCTGGCCATGCTGATCGCCACGAACAAGGTCTGACCGCGGCCGTCACCCGGCGTTCCAGGCGGGGCGGGGGTCGGGGATGCGGCGGAGCTGGGCGCTGCCGAACCTGATCACGGGTGTGCCGGCGACGCCGCCGGCGACGGTGATCTGGACCGAGCAGTGCGCGGGGGCGTCGGCGGCCGTGGTCCGCACGGGATGGGTCGCCGGCCAACCGGTCCAGTAGCTGTTCGGCATGAGCTCGCCGGTGATCGGCTGGGAAGGCTGGGACGAGTTCTTCCTGTGGTGCGAGCGGCTCGGCATCCGCCTCGACCAGTCCCGCGGTCCCAGCAAGCAGGGCAACGTCGGCTTCCCGTTCGGCACCCGCCACCTCGCCCGCCCCGTGGCCGGCACGCTCGACCGGCTGATCGACGTGCTCACGATGCCGTTGCACACCCAGGATCTGTGGTTCTTCGCGCACGCACCGGTGCGCGACGTCATCATCGACGAAACCCTTGCCCGCCACGGAGTCGCGCATTTCCTGTGCCACGGGGCCAATCTCAACGGCCGCCCGGCCGCCCGGGCGGCCGTGCTCGACCTGTCGGGCACCCCGGCCGGGGGAACCCCGGGCTCGGCTGTTCGGCTAGAGGGTGCTCAGGTCGATGGCGGCCGCCATGGCGCAGAAGCCGGCGTCGTTGGGGTGCAGCCGGTCGCCGCCGTCGAACTCGGGGCGGAGCTGGTCGGGGTCGGCGGGATTGGACATCACCGCGTCGAAGTCGACGACCGCGTCGAACTCGCCGCCGGTGCGGATCCACTCGTTGACCCCGTCGCGGACCCGCTCGATCTCCGGTGTCCACAGACCGTAGGTGTCGTCCTTGAACGGCAGCACGGTGGCGCCGATGATCCGGATGCCGCGGGAGTGCGCGAGGCCGATCAGGGCGCGGAAGCCCTCGATCAGGTCCGCCGCGGTCAGATCGGGGTGGCCGGCGCCGCACTCGCTGGTCGGCAGGCTCATCGACAGCAGGTCGTTGGTGCTGTCCAGCACGATCACCGTGCGCACCCGCGGCTCGTCGAGCACGTCACGGGGGAACCGGTCAACGGCCTTCTCGCCGAAGCAGGGCGAGTCGTCAAGCAGCCGGTTGCCGCCGATGCCGGCGTTGAGCACGCCGAGCGGCCGGCCCGCGGCCACGAGCCGCTCGGCCAGCTCGTCGGGGTAGCGGTTGTCGGCGCCGGGCGTGGAGAACGCCCCGTCGGTGATCGAGTCGCCGAAGGCCACCACCGCGTCGCGCCGCGCGTGGTGCCGGCCGATCACGTCCACCCCGGTCAGGTAGTAGAAGGACTGGGTGGTCTCGTCGAAGGCGGCGCCGCTCGCGTCGAACCGGTGGTCGCCGTCGGCGCGGTAGGTCGGCTCGAAGCTGAACAGGTGGAACGTCGCCGGGCCGGTGGGCTCGGCGAAGTACACGGTCACCGCGAGCCGGTCCAGCGGCGCGGTGAGCAGCGGCGCGGCGTCGCTGACCGCCTCCCGCCCGGCCGGGATCACCGTGGCCGGCGAGTGCCGGAACGTCAGCGGCCGCAGCGAGCCGGGCCGCACCGTGCCGCCGTCACCGGCCTTGCCGATCGACGCGCCGGTCACCCGCATCGGCTTCGTGCCGTACACGTTCGACAGTCGGATGCGGACGGCCGATCCGCCGGTGCTGACCCTGGCCACCTGGCGCACGGAGTGGTCGGCGAAACCGTCGACCGACCAGTTCGGTTCGCCGAAGCCCACGAAGGGCTCCTGCATGGACGTGGCCCACGCGCCCGTCCAGCCGCCCCGCGACCCGGAGGACGGCTCCGCGGCCGCCGGCGCGGCCAGCGGCCCGAGCAGCGTCGCGAACAGCGCGACGACGGACAGCGTTCGTCGTGATCGGCTTCGGTTCGAGGATGGCACGAGTCGACTCCCAGGCTGGAACGTTCGGTTGACGGACCGGACGCTACCGGCAGGGGCCGACAACCGGGGAAACGCGCGTTGCGCATCACGGTCACGCCCGCATGGCATCACCGCGGTACGCCCGGCGCGGGCCCGTGCCACCATCCGACGCGCCCGTTCAGCGGAACCAGGTACTCCGAAGTATTCACTACCTTTGGCTGGCCCGTCCGCACGGGAATTACTTGCGCCTTTTCACCCTTGTCAGCGCCACATTCGGGTGGCAGAGTTGCGCGTTCCCGATCACCCTGCCGCAGAATCGAGAAAGCGCCGATGAAGACGGTCCGATTCGCCCTGGCCATCGCCGGGGCATTGCTCACCGTGCCCCTGTTCGCGCCCGCCGCCTCCGCCGCGCCGCCGCCGGACCCCGGCGTCACCCCGATGATCATCGACGGCCGGCTGGCGACCAGCGGGCCGTGGGCCGCCCGGCTGTTCCGCGACGGCCAGCAGTTCTGCACGGCGACGATCATCGCGCCGACCTTCATCCTGACCGCCAAGCACTGCGTCGACGTCCCCGCCACGTACACCTTCCGGATCGGCAGCCTCGACCAGACCAGCGGCGGCACCCTGGCCACCGGCGTCGCGTTCAGCAGCCACCCGGTCGCCGACATCGCGGTCGTCCGCCTTGACCGCAGCGTCGCCGCCACCTACGCGCGGCTCGGCACCACCTCCGACGTCGCCGTCCGCCAGACGGTCCAGATCTACGGCTGGGGCGCCACCTGCACCAACCAACCGGAGATCAACTGCCAGTCCCAGTTCCTCAAGGTCGCCGACGTGCGGGTGCAGACCCTCAACGGCAGGGACGCCTTCGGCGGCATCGCCATCGGCGCGCGGCGCATCGACGGGATCGCCGCGGGCGGCGACTCCGGCGGCCCGATGTTCAGCGGCGACCGGCAGGTCGGCGTCGCCTCCACCAGCGACCGCGACCGGCGCACCTTCTACACCAACGTCACCCGCTACCGCGGCTTCATCCAATCGGTGGCCGGCGTCTGACCCCGCCCCGCCGGCGGCTCAGGCCTGGAAGCCCAGCGCGGCGACGAACGCGTGGTCGCGTGACCGGTGGGACAGCCGGACGACCACGAAGTCGTCGTACAACCCGGGTGGCACCCGCGTGTCGATCCGGACGCGGACGCTGACGAACATCGGCGAGGACCTGCCGGCCAGGTTGATCGGGATTTCCTGGCGGTTGTCGTCCGCGCTGGTGAGCCGCTCGGTGGCCAGCACGGTCTCCTGGAATTGATTCGGCGCGCCGGGGTCCTCCTCGTACAGGGTCACCGTGATCAGGTGCCCCGGATAGCCGGCGAACGTCTGGACGTTGTCCGTTTCCACCACCAGGCGCGTGGTGTCCGCACCGGCCGGGTCGATCTTTCGCAGGGTCACCGGGAGCTCGGTGGCCAGGCCGGAATAGCCGGCATCGCCGAAGACGCCGGCTTCGTCGCCGAGGTGGATGCGTCCCTGCCAGATCAGTTCCGATTCCCGGCTGAGCATGAATCTCCTCATGTGAAAAAGGGGTGGCCGCGCGTGCCGAACCGTAC
>NZ_DASZCQ010000255.1:0-20994 GCF_035942955.1 Actinophytocola sp.
GGCCGGAGCCGCCGCGCCGGCGCCCATGCCGGCGATCGAGAAGGACCCGTCCAGCGGGACCGCCTGCACCCGGCGCAGGTACCACGGGTCGAGCTCGGGCACGGTCACCGCCCCGGCCGGGCGGGCCGTCGACAGCCGAAGATCGCACTCCGGCCAGTCCTCGCCGCTGTGCTGCGTGATCAACCCGAACCAGGTCAGGCTCAGGGTGTCGCCGCGCAGCCGCACGTCGTACCGCGACTCCCAGCGCGCCTCGGCGACCAGGTAGGAGACCTCCAGCTCCACCGAGGCCTCCTCGGCGACCTCGAGGTCGACCGCGATCGCGCGGCGGTCGGGCACCTGCTGGGTCAGCCGGTCGTTGAGCCGGCGGCCGACCTCGTCGAGCTCCAGCTGCACGTCGCGGCGGCGCTCGGTGAGCTCCCTGCGGCCGGCGAGCACCGTGCCGAGCTGCTCGGCAAGCGCCTCGCTCACCGTCGAAACCCGAGACACGTCAATCGAATCGGCCGCCAGCGCCCGAGCGAACGCCGCGCCCGACCGCCGGGCGAGCGAGCCGATCAGCTCCTCGCGCGCGGACACCACGGCCGCCTCGTCGTCCAGCTCGGCCAGCCGGGCCTGCAGGTCGTCGCGGCGCCGCTCCAACTCCTCGACGGTCACGTCCGGGGAGCGCGGGTGCCGCTCGGCCACCACGTCCACCCCGAGCACGGTGGCCGGACCGCGGCCGGTCACCCGCACCGAGTCGGCGCGCAGCCCGATCGGCAGGCCGCCGACCACGACCCGCCGCTGTCCGGCGGGCAGCGGCACCGTGCCCCGGCGGGTGATCCGCGCCTGCCCCGGATAGACGGTCACCGCGACGATGCCCGCGTCCACGCGTTCGCTCATCCGGCGAGGTTAGCCGACGTTCGGGGCTATCCCGCCGGGCCGCGCCGTGGCTACGTTCCGGGCATGGCGATGCAACCCTTACCCCGCACGGCTTTCGTCGTGGCGCTGCTCGGCGCCGCGGGTCTGCTGGTGCAGGTTCCGGCCGCCACCGCGGCCCCCGCCCCGCCGCACGTGTCCGGCACCCGGACCGTGCCGGTCTACGACTACGCCACCGCGATCCGGGAGAGCGTGTGGGTCACCACGACCCTCGACAACGACGGCGACGGCGCCCCCGACAAGATCGCCGTCGATCTGATCAGACCCCGCGAACCCGCGGCGGCCGGCATCGACATCCCGGTGATCATGGATGCCTCGCCGTACTACACGACCCTCGGGCGCGGCAACGAGAGCGAGCGGAAGGTCTACGCGGCCGACGGCACGGTCACCAGGTTCCCGCTGTTCTACGACAACTACTTCGTGCCGCGCGGCTACGCGTTCGCCGCGGTCGACCTGGCCGGCACCGCCCGGTCCACCGGCTGCGGGGACATCGGCGGCCGCGAGGAGATCGTGGGTGCCAAGGCGGTCATCGACTGGCTCAACGGCCGCGCGCGCGGCGAGTACGCCGACGGCACGACCGCCGTGGCCGACTGGTCCACCGGCAAGGTCGGGATGATCGGCAAGTCCTGGGACGGCACCATCGCCAACGGCGTGGCCGCGACCGGGGTCGACGGGCTGGCCACCATCGTGCCGATCTCGGCGATCTCCAGCTGGTACGACTACTACCGCGACGAGGGTGTGATCTACTTCCCCAACGGGCCGCACCGGCTGCAGCAGCGGGTCACCGGCCGGCCGCTGCCGGTCTGCCAGCCCGTCCGGGACGCGTTGCTCGCCGGGTCGGACGACGCGACCGGCAACTACAACCCGTTCTGGCGCGAGCGGGACTACGTGCCGGACGTGCGCAACGTCAAGGCCAGCGTGTTCCTGGTGCACGGCGTCAACGACCTCAACGTGGACACCAACACGTTCGCGACGTGGTGGGACGCGCTGGCCCGGCGCGGGGTGCCGCGCAAGATCTGGCTGGGTCAGGAGGGCCACGTCGATCCGTTCGACTTCCGCCGCTCGGTGTGGGTGCCCACGCTGCAGCGGTGGTTCGACTTCTGGTTGCAGGGCCTGCGCAACGGGGTGATGCGGGAGCCGATGGCCACGATCGAGCGCACCCCCGACCAGTTCGTCGACGAGCCGACCTGGCCGGCGCTTGGCACGGTCCACGTCCCGGTGTCGCTCGGTGCCGGCGACGGCGCCACCGGCACGCTGGGCCTGCGCCCGACCCGCCCGGGCACCGTCGTCTCCCTCACCGACGACCCGGCCCTGTCGGAGAGCGCCGCGGTGTCCGACCCGAGCACCGCGGTGGCCGGCCGGCGGGTGTTCCTGTCCGCGCCGCTGCCGCACGACCTCAGGATCAGCGGCACGCCCGTGGTGTCCCTGCGGATCAGGTCCGACCGTCCCACCACAGAGGTGACCGCCCGGCTGGTCGACTACGGCACGGCCGAGCGGATCAACTACCTCGCCCAGGGCGAGGGCATCCGCACGTTGACCACCGAGTCGTGCTTCGGCGCGACCAGCCCGACCGACGACCCCTGCTACCGCGACACGGAGAAGAACCTGATCACCGCGGATCTGGCCGTGCTGCACCGGGGTTGGCTTGACGCCGCCCACGACGACTCGCTGATCTCGCCGACCCCGCTCACCCCCGGCGAGTGGACGACGGTCTCCTGGCGCCCCCACGCGCACGACGTCGTGCTGCCGGCCGGCCGGGTCCTCGGCCTGGTGATCACCTTGAGCGACAACGGTTTCACGTCCCCCTCGGCGACCGGCGCGACCGTCGACATCGACCTGAGCCGCAGCCGCCTGAGCCTGCCGGTCTCGCTGTGGCCGGGCGCCACCGCCCTGCCCGAGATCGACGTGGCCCCTCGGATCGCGGCCACGGCCCCGGCCGAGCCGGCCAGCACCGCACCGGAGGACGCATGGCTCGACTTCCGCTGAGCTGAGCTTCCGTTAGAAGTCCACGGCCTCTATGTTCAGTTGGGAACTTCCTCACACGCTGCTGCTCATGGAGGTGCCAGATGATCAGAGCCCTTGCCGGGCTGACCGGCGCGAGCCTCGTCGCCACCGCGATCGTGGTGCTCGGGGCGGTGACCGAGGCGAGCGCCGCGCCCGCGTTTCAGCTGCCGTTCCCGTGCGGGCAGGTCTGGGACGGGCAGACCCGCACCAACCACAGCCCGCAGAACTCGGTGGACTTCAACCGGGCCAACGACGAGGGCGACCCGGTGGGCGCGTCGGCATCCGGCCGGGTGACGCGGGTGGCCGACGAGGGGTCGACCAGCTACGGCAAGTGGATCGAGATCGACCACGGCGCCGGCTACACCACCCGCTACGCGCACCTGTCCGCGCAGCGGGTCGCGGTGGGCGACCTGGTCAGCCCCGGCCAGCTGATCGGCAACGTCGGCAACACCGGCGGATCCACCGGCGCGCACCTGCACTTCGAGGAGCGGCTCAACGGCAGCGCGATCCGGATCGTGCTCAACGGCGCGCAGATTCTCTACTTCGGCACCCGCGGCTACACCAGCGCCAACACCTGCGCGGCCGACAACCCGCACACCCCGCAGGCCGCGTGCGGCAGCGGTTACAGGATCATCGACTGGGCCGGCCTCGGCGGAGCCGGCGCGGTCTACCTGCTCTACAACGCCGGCAACGGCAACAACTGCGTGGTGACGATCAAGGCAACCTCGATCGGGACGGCCTCGGCGGCGTCGGCCTTCCTCGAGGTGCAGGGCCAAACCCGGACCACCGACTCCGGCGCCTACGCCTACTACGCCGGCCCGGTGCGCAAGGCCGCCCCGGCCGCGTGTGTGCGGTGGGGCGGCTCGGTGGGCTCGACGTCCTACACCAGCCCGTTCGAGCATTGCGCTTGATAGCTCGGGCAAGACCGCCGGTCGCCTCGGTGTTTTCTAGCTCGGGCAAGGCCGCCGGTCGCCTTCGGCGAGCGGCCTGTGGTCGGGTTGCCTGGGTGGTTGCGGGCCGGGGTCGGTGGCTGGGTGGCGTGGATGGTTGGCTGACGACGCCTGCGGGCAGGGGCTCGTTCCTCGCCCCTGCCCTTGTCGTCGTGCGGCGGCCGCCCTCGCCACAGATCGGCCGACCCCCAGCGCAGTTTCACACCCGCGCTAGATCACCCGGTTAGCGGTCGCCGAGCAGCTCGCGCAGCTGGGCCAGCAGCTCGCGCCGGTTGCTGCTGCCAAGGCGTTGCCTGATCCGGGCGATGTGGTGCTCGACGGTCTTGGCCGAGATGAACAGCCGGTCGCCGACCTCCCGGTAGGTCAGGCCGGCGAGCACCAGCCTGGCCACCTGCTGCTCCCGCTCGCTGAGCCGGCTGCCCGCCTGCGGGTCGGCATCGTGCACCCGAGTCACCGCGGTGCTCTCGCCCTGGAGCAGGCGCGCGCATTCCATCAGCCCGGCCATCGCCTTGCGGTCGGGCGTCCGGATCGCCGCCTGGCCGGCCAGCCGGGCGGCGTCCCAGCGCAGCCCGGCCGCGTGCAGGTCCCTGGCCGCGGTCTCCACCGCGGCCGGGTCGACGGTCCCGCCGACCACCGCCAGCCAGCACCGTGCGGCCGCGGCCAGCACCGCGTGGTAGCGGCCGCACCCGGGCAGCCCGGCAAGCCCGGCCAGCCGGGCCGCCTGCTCCTCGGCGGCCGTCCACTGCTCGGCCACGATCGCGGCGTGCAGGCAGCTCCACGCCAGGCTGGCCGTCCACAGTGGAGGATCACCGAGCCGTCGCAGCAGTGCCCAGCCCTCGGCGACGTGCGCGGCCAGCCGGTCGGCGTCGCCGAGCCGGGCGGCGGCGACGGCGAACTCGCCGAGCGGCAGCAGCGTGTACAGGTCGACCGGGTGCCGGATGACCGCCTCGCCGGCCCTGGCCCAGACCTGGCGCAGCCCGGGCAGGTCGCTGGTCCGGCGGGCGAGGCCGACCTCGAGCGCGACGGCGAACAGCCAGTCCCGCGGCGGCGACGGCGTGCCGGCCGCCCGAGCCGCGACCGCGTGCTGCAGCCGTTCCCTTGCCGCGGTCAGGTCGCCGCCGGCCATGCCGACCCAGGCGCGCAGCAGGCGGTGCCGCACGGCGAACGGCACGCCGCCCATCCCGGCGTGCACCGCGCGGCGCAGCACCGAGTCGGCCACGGCCAGCTCGCCGCACTGCACGGCGGCCATGGCGGCCAGCGCGGCCGGGGAGTCCGGCAGCAGCGCCACGTGGTCGGCCGGCTCGAGCAGCGCCGCCGCGCGCACCAAAGTGGACAGTGCGGCGGCGGGCGCGCCGCGGACCGACGCGTGCATCCCGTGCGCCATCAGCGTGGCGGCGCCGGCCACCAGCGTCGGCGGACCGTCCGATGTGGACGCACCAAGCAGCTGCTCGGCGGCGCCCGGCTGGCCGGTGCCGATCAGGCCGAGGACGGCGAACGCGTTGGACACCCCGTCCCCGGCCCACCGGAACAGCTCGGCGCTGCGGGCCAGCTGGCCGCGGTGGGCCAGCGCGGCCGCCGCCACCCTGGCCGCGTGCGCGTGCTCCGGCGCGCTCGACGTGGTCAGCACCTGGTCCGCGGCCCGCAGCGCGGTGTCAAGGTCGCCGGCCAGCGCCACCGTCTCCGCCCAGGCCGGCCCGCGCTCGAGCTGCGCGGCGGCCAGCCGCTCCCGGACCGCGGTGCGCCGGTCGACCGGGATCACCGTGCGGATGGCCAGCCGGACGACCGGGATCAGCCGGCCGCCGTGGTCGACCAGCCCGGTCGCCCGCGCCGCCCTGGCCACGTCGCCGACCATGCTCCGGTCACAGCCCAGCACATCGCCGAGCAGGTCGGCGTGCAACCCGGCGCCGGCGTCGGCGGCCAGCAGGAAGCCGAGCACCTCGGCCGGCAGCGCCTCCAGCTCGGCGCCCAGCTCGGCGAGCGCGGCGGCCGGCATGTCCGGCGGTCCGTCCTGATCGGACCGCTCCATGGCCCGCGCCACCCGGTCCACCAGTGCCGGCACGCCACCCGTCTGGGTGTAGACGAACTCACCCAGACCGGGCCGTGCCGACACACCCGCGGCGGTGAGCACGGCCGCGGTCTGCGCCCGGTCGAACGGCCGCAGCCGGGTCGTGCCGTCCAGCGCTCCGCCCAGCTCGGCCAGGGCGGGCGGCGCCGGCCACGGCCGGGCGGCCACGATCACCCTGGCCCGGCCGGCCTCGGCCAGGCCGCGGATCCGGTGCAGCTGCGCGGGTTCTAATCGGTGCGCGTCGTCGACCAGCAGCGCGGTGCCGGCGGGGTCGGTGTCGCGGTCGGCGACGCCGGCGACCCGGATGCCGGCCGCCCGGTAGATCGCGGCCAGCTCGCCGAGCACCGCGGTCTTGCCGTAGCCGCCGGGCGCGACGATGCCGATCCGGACCGGCGCGGTCGGGTCGGCGGCGATCGCCTCGCGCAGCCGCCGGGTGCGCTCGTCGGGGATGAGCTCGGGGGCCGTTCTGGTGTTCACGGGTTCCCTCACAGGTGGGGATCGAGCCGGCCGGGGACGGGGTCAATCGGCTCTTCGTCTGGCCCGGCCGGCCGCCTTCCAGCGCCGCGCCCCCCGCCGCGGCGGCTCGATCGGGACCAGGTCGACCGGTGGCCGCGGCGGCTGGGTGGGCGCGTCGGGATCGGCGTCGCCGGCCCGGTCCCGCTGCTCGGGCAGCCGCACGTCCTCGGGCAGCTGCACCTCGGGGGTGCTCACCCGGTGCCCGGCCAGCGCCGCCCCGCGGGCCACCGCGGTCTCGGGATCGGGGTCGACCGCCACCCTGGCCGGCGTCGCGGCCGTCACCAGCTCGGCGACCAGCGGCACCCGCGCCGACCCGCCGACCAGCGTCACCGCCACGAGGTTCGGCGCCCCGGCGGTGCGGATGGCCTGCTGCAGCAGGTCCACGGTGCGCGCGACGGCCGGGCCGATCAGCTCCTCGAACCGGGTGCGGCTGATCAGCACGCTGGACGGCGGGCCGAGCAGCGGCGTCGGCACGACCGCCTCCGGCGCGGTGGACAGCGTCTCCTTGGCCGCGCGGCAGGCCGAGCGCAACTGCGCCATGGCGGGCCGCAGCTCGTCGTCGAACGGGTCGAGGTCGGCCGGGGTGCGCCCGAGCTCGGTCAGCACCTGGCCGACCAGCAGGTCGTCGAACACCGACCCGCCGCCCGGCTCGCCCGTCTCCACCCGGCTGAGCAGGTCGAACCCGGCCGGGCCCAACCGGGTCACGGCGGCGCACACGGCCCCCTCGCCCAGGTCGCAGACGGTCACCGCGTCCCCGGGCGCCACCGGGTTGGCGGCCGCGTAGCTCTCCGCGGCCGCGAGCGGTTTCGGCAGCCGCAGCACGTCGGGCAGGTCGACCTGCCGCAGCGCCGCGTCCAGCGCGGCCCAGCGGTGCGGGCCCCAGCTCGCCGGATGGGTGACCACGACCCGCTCGGGCGCCTCCCGCTCCCGGTCCACCGCGCGGTCGACCACCCAGCGGATCAGCGCGGCCAGCAGCATCTCCGCCGGGCACGGCAGGCCGCCGACCAGCGGGGCGACCGGGTCGCCGACCCGCGCGCACAGCCCGCGGGCCACCCGCTCGGGCTCGGCCTCGGCCCTAGCCAGGGCATCCCGGCCGACCAGGACGGAGTCGTCGGCGGTGAGGTACAGGACGGAGTGCACCCACGGCCGGTCCTCGTCCAGCGGCAGGACGGCGGCGTCCTCGGCGCCGGCCCGGTACAGCGCGGCGGTCGTGCGACTGTTGCCCACGTCGACCCCGAGGACGTAAGGCAAGGCGCATCCCTCCGTGATCGACTCACTCCAGTGCGCGTGTTCGTACCACCCCGGGTGAGGGCGGCGGCAATCCCCTAACCCCCTAATGCGTTCAACGCTTCATCCCAAAGGGGGTTACGTGATAACTAGGAGTGATCCCCGATGCGCGCGCCCGCGCGGCGGCCATAGTTTGCGGCCACGAGCCGGTCGGGCCTGCCCAGCCGGCCTCCACAACATCCACTCATGAGGAGCATCTCTTGCAGAACGCTGAACCGACGTTGCACGACTTCGTGCTCAAGCTGCTCACCGAGGCGCCCTGCCGCCAGGCTTTCGACCTGGACCCGGTGGCCGCGCTGCGCGACGCTGGCCTCAGTGACGCCAGCCCGCAGGACGTCGTGGACGCCATCCCGCTGGTGCTCGACTTCGCCAACGCCTCCGGCGACGCCTTCCACCTCGGTGGCAGCATCGCCGGGAGCGTCAAGGACTTCTCCTTCGACGGCGGCTTCGCCGCGAGCCCCGACGGACTGGCCGGGGGTGGTGGGTTCGAGTCGCCGTTCGGCGGCGCGGGCCTTCGGGCCGAGGGGGGCTTGGACGGCGCCGACATCGCCGCCGGCGCGGGCTCCGACCTGGGCGGCGCCCAGCTCGACGTCTCGGCGAGCCCGCACGGCGGCCTCGCGATCTCCCAGTCGTTCAACTCCCCGTTCGGCGGGGGCGGGTTCGACCTGGCCCTCGGGCTGGACGGGGTCAGCGGTGGCGGCGGGTTCGAGCTGTGCCCGCCCGACGGGCTCGGCGGCCACGACCTCGGCAACGTCGGCGACCTGGTGACCGGCACGGTGGCCGGCTACATCAACGACGGCGCGGAGAGCTTCGCCAGCGCCCTGACCGACGGCGCCGGCATGCTCGCCGACGGCGTCACCAAGGGCGCCGAGACCAAGGGCGGCCTGGTCCCCGACGGCGCCGGCCAGCTGTCCGACGGTGTGCAGGACCCGACCTCGATCGGCGCGCCCGCGATGGCGCCCGCCGCCGGCCTGCCGCACCTTCCGGTGGACGTGCCCGAGGTTCCGGCCATGCCCGGCGCTCCCGGCGTGCCAGGACTGGGTGACCTCCCGATCGACCTGCCCGTGGAGCTTCCCGAGCTGCCGGCGGTTCCGGGCCTGCCCGCGACCCCGGCCCTGCCGAGCGTGCCCGAGGTCGGCGGGGTTCAGGACGTCGTCGGCGGCGTGACCGGACACGTTCCGGTCGTGTCCGACCTGACCGACGGGCTCAGCGACGGCCTTCTCGGCCACTGAGCCTTACCCAATGGTCCGGGGGCGGTCTTGTAGGTGGGGCCGCCCCCGGTCTTCACCCATATGGGTGGACAGTGCAAACTCATCCGGGTGACAGCACTGCCGTGGTTGGACGTCCTGGACGCCACGATCGGTGCGTGCGTCGACCACCACCGCCCGGATCTGGCCAACCGGTTGCGCCAGAAGCGATCCCACCTGCTCGAGCCGACGCTGCGCGTGCCGGTGGTGGGGGAGCCGAACCAGGGCAAGAGCCAGTTGGTCAATGCCCTGATCAACGCTCCGGTCTGCGCGGTGGGCGACCACGTCACCACTCCGGCCCCGATCGTGATCGGACATGCCCACTCGCCGGTCGCCACCCTGGTCAAGGAGCCGCCGGCGCTCGACGGTGCGGCCGGTGCGCAGCGCCGCGAGCCGATCGCGGTCGAGGAGATCGCCGAGCAGATCGTCGCGCGCACGGCGGCGCCGCCGTCCGCCCGCGGCGAGCTGGTGCGCACCGAGGTCGGCATCCCGCGCCAGCTGCTGGCCGCCGGGCTGGTGCTGGTCGACACGCCGGCCGTCGACGATCTCGACTCGATCCGCTCGGCCAGCATGTTCGCCGCGGTCTCCCAGGCCGACGCCGTGATCGTGGTGTCGGCGGCGACGCGCGAGCTGTCCGCGTCCGAGCTGGCCCTGATCGAGGCGGTCAGCCGGCTGTGCCCGACCGTCGTCGTGGTGCTCACCAAGATCGACATCGCGCCCCTGTGGCGGCGGGTGGCCGAGCGCGACCGGGCCCGGCTGGCCAGCGCCGGCATCCAGGCCCAGGTGATCCCGGTGTCGGCGATGCTGCGGTTGGCCGCGGCCCGCTCCGGCGACGAGGCCCTCAACGCCGAGTCCGGCTTTACCGACCTGGTCTCGTACCTGCAGCGTGAGGTGATCGGCAAGCCCGAGCTGCTGGCCAGGCGGTCGGTCACCGTGCTGGCCGGCATGGCGGTCCAGCAGCTGCTGGCCCCGCTGCACCAGACCGTCACCGCGACCCCGGCCGCCGGGACGTCCGAGGCGATCGCCAAGTGGCAGACCGCGCAGCGCCAGGTCGACCAGCTGCGCAAGGACTCCGCCGCCTGGCAGACCATGCTGGCCGACGACATGGCCGACCTGGCCGCCGACATCGAGTTCGACCTGCGCGACCGGACCCGCCGGATCCTACGCGAGGTGGACCGGTTCTTCGACGAGGCCGACCCGCTGACCGACTGGGACACCTTCGCCGAGTGGCTGGACGAGAGCCTTGCCGAGGCCATCGACGTCAACTTCGCCTGGCTGGTCGAGCGGTTCGACTGGATCACCGGACGGATCGGCCGGGACCTGGAGTCCTATCGGGACGATGTGCTGCCCGGCTCGCTGCGGGAGATCGACGACAGCCTGCTGGACACCGCGTGGCAGCTCGAGCGGCCGCGGGTGGAGCGGTTCACGTTGAGCCAGAAGGTGTTCGTCGGCCTGCGCGGCTCGTACGGCGGCCTGCTGATGTTCGGCCTTGCGACCAGCCTCGCCGGCTGGCCGCTGATCAACGCGGTGTCGCTCGGCGCCGGCGTGCTGTTCGCCGCCAAGAGCATCTACGACGAGAGCGGCAGCCGGCTCAAGCGCCGCCAGGCGATCGCGAAAGCCACCGCGCAGCACCACGTCGACGACGTGTTCCTGTCGTTCAGCAAGGACACCAAGGACATCGTCCGCCAGCAGCAACGCAAGCTGCGCGACCACCTGACCGCGACCGCCGAGCGGCTGCGGGTGGAGATCCTCGCGACGGCGCAGTCCGCCAAGCGCGCGGCCGACATGGACGTCGCCGAGCAGCAGAGCCGGGCCGCAAAGGCCAAGTCCGAGATCGAGCGGCTCACCAAGCTGCACGGCCAGATCACGGCGCTGGTGCCCGGCGGCGTCAAGCTGCCGGGGCCGCGGCGGAGGTTGACCGCATGAGCGGTCTCCTCGATCAGGTCTGGACCATGCTGAACCGGACGCTCGAGGTGTATCGGGACAATCCCCGGGCTTCCCACTGGTTGCGACGCCAGGCCGATCGGCTCGACGGTCCACTTCGGATCGCCGTGGTCGGCCAGCAGAAGGCGGGCAAGTCGACGCTGGTCAACGCGCTGGTCGGGGAGCACGTCGCGCCGCTGGTCGCCGAGGACGGGCCGGCGATGGTCTGGTACCGCGCCGGCGCCACCCCGCGGGCGACGGTCTTCGGCCGCGGGGTCGAACCGCAGGAGCGTCCCGCGGAGCGGCTTGGTGGCCGGCTGTCGGTCGACCTCGGCGAGTGGCGCGGCGAGCAGATCGACCGGGTCGTCGTGGACTGGCCGGCGCGCGGCCTGCGCGGCATGACGCTGATCGATACGTCCACAATGGACAAGGTGGCGGCGGCGGAGGCGGACGCCGTGCTGTACCTCGCGCAGCACCTGCAGGCCGCCGATCTCCGCCTGCTGCAAGCGATGCAAGACCATCCCATCGCGATGGCCAACCCGGTCGGCGCGCTGCTCGTGCTGTCCCGCGCCGACGAGGTCGGGGCCGGCCAGCTCGACGCGCTGTTCGGCGCCAAGCGGCTCGCCCGGCAGCACCGCAGGGACGCCCGCATCCGCGGGCTGTGCCAGGACGTGGTCGCGGTGACCGGGCTGCTCGCCTTCGCCGGCCGGGCGTTGCGCCAGCCGGAGTTCGACGCGCTGGCCGTGCTGGCGTTCGGGCCGCGCGCCGAGGTCGACGGCTACCTGCTGTCCGCGGATCGCTTTGCCGGGGCGGAGTTCCCGGTCGCGGTCGACGCCGAGATGCGCCGGGCCCTGCTCGACCGGCTCGGCCTGTTCGGGTTGCGGCTGTCCACCGCGTTGATCCGGCAGGGCTTCGACACGCACACCGCGCTGTGCGCGGAGCTGGTGGCGCGCAGCGGGTTGACCGAGCTGCGCGCGGCGATCGGCCGCTGCTTCACCGAACGCGCGCCGGTGCTCAAGGCCCGGTCCGCGGCGATCGCGCTGGAGGTCGTGCTGCGCATGGAGCCGCGGCCGGAGGCGCTCGGTCTGGCCGCCGAGCTGGAGCGGATCCTGGCCGGCGCGCACGATCTGCGGGAGCTGCGGCTGATCGCCACGCTGCACGCCGGGTACCCGGTGCTGCCCGACGAGCTGTCCGCCGAGGCCCGCCAGCTGCTCGGCGGGGACGGCGTGAGCCTGCCGGCCCGGCTGGGCCTTGCCGAGGAGGAGCCGACCGCGTCCGGGCTGCGGCACGCCGTCGTCGCCGCCCTGCGCCGCTGGCGGGAGCAGGCGGAGAACCCGATCCTCGACGAGTCCGCCCGCTCCGCCGCCGCGGTCGTGGTGCGCAGCTGCGAGGGCATGCTGGCGTCCGTCAGCGGCTGAGCGACCGGCAAGCGTACCGCACCCGGCCGACATTTCCGCTCCGCGCGCCGCCGCTGCCGCCGAGTTGTGCACAGCCACCCGCACCGTCCACAGCGGACCGCACCTGATCTCCGCACCCCCGCCGCACCCGCGATCGTGGACGCATGACGACCCCGCTGCGCGACAGCCTCCTGTTCGACGACCCCGGCGAGCTCATCGCCTCGATCCCCGGCATGCTGAGCTTCCTCCCCGAGGACTCGCTCGTGCTGGTCACCTACACCGGCCGCATCCGGCTCACCATGGAGTCCGTGCTCCGCCTCGACCTGCCGGACCCGAAGCACCACGCCGACCTCGCCGAGCAACTGCGCGTCGTGGCGCTCAACCACGAGGCGACCGTGATCGAGCTGGTCGTGCTCGGCGACGCGCCCGACTCACCCGAGCGGCCCGAGCTGCCCCGCCGCGACCTGGTCGACCTGCTCGACCAGGTCCTCGCCGAGGAGGGCATCACGCTGGCCCACGCCGTCTGGGCGCCGCGCGTGGAACAGGGCCGCACCTGGTGGTGCTACGACGACCCCGGATGCACCGGCCCCATCCGCGACCCCGCAGCCTCGCCGATCACCACCACCATGACCGCGGCCGGCGTGGTCACCTACCCCACCCGCGCCGAGCTGGCCGCCCAGCTCGCCCCCGACCCACCCGACACCCTGGCCCGCCGCGCCGAGCTGCTCGCCGCCCAGCCACCCGCCGACCCCGAGGCCGCCTTCCCCTTCGTCCGCGACACCATCGACGCCGCCCCCGCCGAGCTCGACGACGACACCGTCGCCCGCCTCGCCCGCGCCCTGTCCCACCCGGACGTCCGCGAGGCCTGCCTGTCCTTCGCGCTCACCGTCCGCGCCGGCCCCGCCGAACGCCTCTGGCTCACCCTCACCCGCGCCACCCCCGGCCCGGCCCGCGCCGACCCCGCCAGCCTCCTCGCCGTCACCGCCTTCCTCCGCGGCGAGGGCGCCATGGCCACCCTCGCCGTCGACGCCGCCCTCACCGCCAACCCCGACCACCACCTCGCCCGCACCGTCCGCCACGTCATGGACTACGGCTTCCCCCCGGACCGCTTCCGACTCATGCTCGCCCAAAGCTTCGTCACCGCCTTCGCCGGAAAATGAGGCCGGGGCCGGGGCCGGGGAAGGGGGCGGCGTGTGGTTGGCGGGATGGTGGGGTTGGGTTGCGCGGCGGCGGTTGGATACGGCTATCCGAGCGCGGGACACGCCCGCGATCGCGGTCTCGTCCCGGCGTGTCTCGCCTTCGGGGAGGCGTGTTCTGCCTTGGTGCAGCCGGGTGACGCGTTGCGGTAGCCCGACTGTGCCGCGGCCCTGTGTCTGCCCCGGCACGGCCGGGCATGGTGCCGGGAGGCAGGGCGTGATCGCGAGCTGCCCCGTCGGCCGACCGGGAGCGCGATGGGATGGGGTCAGGTGTGGGTGCGGGCGAAGGTCCAGGCGTCGGTGACCATGGTGTCCAGGCCGGGGCGCTCGGGTTTCCAGCCGAGGTCGGCTCGGGCGCGGTCGCTGGCGGCGACGAGGGTGGCGGGGTCGCCGGGGCGGCGGGCGACGACCTCGGCGGGGATCGGCTGGCCGGTGATCCGTCGGCAGGCGTCGATCACCTGCCGCACCGAGAAGCCGGTGCCGTTGCCGAGGTTGTAGATGCGGTGCTGGCCAGGGGTGGCGTGCTCGAGGGCGAGCAGGTGGGCGTTGGCGAGGTCGGTGACGTGGATGTAGTCGCGCACGCAGGTGCCGTCGTCTGTCGGCCAGTCGGCGCCGTAGACGTGGATCTGCGGGCGCTGGCCGAGGGCGACCTGGAGCACAAGGGGGATCAGGTGGGTCTCGGTGGCGTGCCGCTCGCCGAACCGGCCGTGCGCGCCGGCCACGTTGAAGTAGCGCAGGCTGGTCGCGGCCAGGCCGTACGCGGTGGCGTAGGAGGTGATCGCGTGGTCGACGGCCAGCTTGCTGGCGCCGTAGGTGTTGGTCGGGCGGGTGGGCGCGGACTCGGGGATGGGCACCTGGTCGGGCTCGCCGTAGACGGCCGCGGTGGAGGAGAACACCAGCCGTGGGATGCCGTGCGCGCGGATGGCGTCGAGCAGCAGCAGCGAGGTGAGCACGTTGCCCGACCAGTATCTCGCCGGGTCCTGCATCGACTCGCCGACCAGCGACTTGGCCGCGAAGTGCAGCACCCCGTCGAAACCCTCGGCGAGCAGCGGGCCGGCCGCCTCGGCCACGTCGGCATGGACGAACCGGCAGCCGTCCGGCACCGCGTCGGCGTGTCCGGTGGTCAGGTCGTCCAGCACGACGACCTCGTGCCCGAACTCCACCAACCGCGCGGCGCACACGCTGCCGATGTATCCCGCTCCGCCCGTGACGAGCAGCTTCAACACAGTCCTCGCTTCCTAGAGATCACGGCCGGCGCCGGCCGAGGGTATCGCCGGGAACAGCCGGGGAGCGGCGAACCCGCGCCGGGCGAACGCCGCCGACACCGCCTGGCCGACCCTGGCCACCTGGTCGGAGTGGACCAGCGCGATGGCCGAGCCGCCGAACCCGCCGCCGGTCATCCGGGCGCCCAGCGCGCCGGCCCCGAGCGCGGCGTCGACCGCCTCGTCCAGCTCGGCGCACGACACCCGGTAGTCGTTGGCCAGGCTCGTGTGCGAGTCGGTGAGCAGCGGTCCGAGCTCGGCCAGCTTCCCGCTCCGCAGCAGATCGACCGCGCGCAGCACCCGCTCGTTCTCGGTGACCACGTGCCGCACCAACGTGACCAGCTCCGCCGGCAGCTGCCCGGCCACCCCGGCCAGCCGGTCCGCCGGCACGTCGCGCAGCGCCGGCACGCCGAGCCGCGCCGCGGCCCGCTCGCAGCCCTCGCGCCGGGTGCGGTAGCCCGAGTCGCCGTGCGAGTGCTTGGCCCGGGTGTCCACCACCAGCACCTCGAGGCCCTGACCCGGCGCGTCGAACGGGATCTGCTCCATCGCCCCCGAGCGGACGTCCAGGAACAGCGCGTGCCCCGCGACACAGCACAGCGATGCGGTCTGGTCGAGCAGCCCGGTCGGCACCCCGACGAAGTCGTTCTCCGAGCGCTGCACCCAGGCCGCGACCTCCGGCAGGCTCGGCGCCGACGGCGACCCGGGGACGACGCCGGCGAGCCCGAGCAGCGCCAGCGCGGTGGCGCACTGCAGCGCGTGCGACGACGACAGGCCGGCGCCCGCCGGCACGTCGCCCGCGATCACCAGCTCCACGCCGCCGTCGGCCACCCCCGCCGAGCGCAGCACCCAGCACACCCCGGAGGGGTAGGCCGCCCAGCCGCGCACCGAACCCGGCGCGAGCGACGCCACCGCGACCGGCTCGGCCCGCTGCGGCACTCCGTCGTCGCCGACCGTGGTGATCGCCAGCAGCCCGTCGCGGCGCGGCGCGGCGGCCACGGCGATCCGGAACGGCAGCGCGAACGGCAGCACGAACCCGTCGTTGTAGTCGGTGTGCTCGCCGATCAGGTTCACCCGGCCCGGCGCCGACCACACCCCCGCCGGGGCATGCCCGTGCAGCCGCCGAAACTCCTCGGCGGCGCGCTGTCCGACACTCACTTGGCGACGGCCAGGATCGCGTGCAGGATGCCGGGGGCGACCTGGATCGTGGCGCCGGCGCCGTCGATCTCGATGGTGTTGCCGTTTCCTTTGGACGGGCCGACCGTGACCGTCCGGCCGGGAGCGACCCCGACGGACTTCAGCTCGGCCATCATCTCCGGGTCGAGCTGCACGTGCTCGGCGATGCGCCGGATCTCCACCTTGCCGCCGCCGCGCCGGGCCACCTCGTCCAACCGGACGAGGCCGGCCTCGATGGCCGGCGCCGGCTCGCCCTCGCCGAGCAGGTCGAGGCCCGGGATCGGGTTGCCGTAAGGGGATGTGGTCGGATGCCCGAGCAACTTGACCAGCTTGCGCTCCACGGCCTCGCTCATCACGTGCTCCCAGCGGCAGGCCTCGCTGTGCACGTGCTCCCACTCCAGCCCGATCACATCGGACAGCAGGCGCTCGGCCAGCCGGTGCTTGCGCATCACCGCGATGGCCAGGGTGCGGCCGTGGTCGGTGAGCTCGAGGTGCCGGTCGCCGGCGACGATCACGAGCCCGTCGCGCTCCATCCGGCCGACCGTCTGGCTGACCGTCGGCCCGCTCTGGCCGAGCCGCTCGGCGATCCTGGCGCGCAGCGGGACGACACCCTCCTCCTCGAGCTCGTAGATCGTCTTGAGGTACATCTCCGTGGTGTCGATGAGCTCGTTCACGCCGTTCCCCTTCGTTCACCGACATGCTAGTCCGTTACCCGGACGGTCCCGGCACGATGTACGCATGCCCGAACTGACCTCTCCGCTGGTGTCCACTGCGGACCTGGCCGCGCTGCTCGCCGGTCCCCGGCCGCCCGTGCTGCTCGACGTCCGGTGGCGGCTGGGCGGTCCGCCCGGCCGCGAGGAGTACGCCGCCGGCCACCTGCCCGGCGCGGTCTACCTCGATCTGGACGCCGATCTGGCCGCCCAGCCGGGCGCTGGTGGCCGCCACCCGCTGCCCGACCCGGCCGACCTGCAGCGGGTGCTGCGCGCCGCCGGGGTGCGCGCCGACCGGCCGGTGGTCGCCTATGACGCCGGCAACGGCTCGGTCGCGGCCAGGGCCTGGTGGCTGCTGCGCTGGTCGGGTCACCGCGAGGTGGCGGTGCTCGACGGCGGGTACGCCGCCTGGGTCGCCGACGGCCACCCGGTCAGCACCGACCCCCCGGCTCCGGAGCCCGGCGACGTCGAGGTCCGCCCCGGCGGAATGCCGGTGCTCGACGCCGCCGCGGCCGCCGACCTGGCCCGCACCGGCACGCTGCTGGACGCCCGCGCGCCCGAGCGCTACCGCGGCGACACCGAGCCGGTCGACCCGCGCGCCGGCCACATCCCCGGCGCCCGCAACGCCCCGTTCACCGAGCACACCGGCGAGGACGGCCGCTGGCGCGCGCCGGCCGAGCTGGCCGAGCGGTTCGCCACGCTGGGCATCACCGGCCGGGTCGGCGCCTACTGCGGCTCCGGGGTCACGGCGTCCTCGCTGGTGCTCGCCCTTGAGGCGGCCGGGGTCACCACCGCCGACGCCCCCGCCGCGCTGTATACCGGCTCGTGGTCACACTGGTGCACCGATCCCGACCGCCCGATCGCCACCGGCCCGCAACCGGGCTGACCCATTGGCGACCGGCGGGAATATCCCTCCGGTTCGAATTTGTATCCGGCCGCGCCGCGTTCGTTGACATTCCCGGGTCCGCGGGGTATTCATGACGAAGAACCGCTGCGGGGTCGTCAAGCGAGGAGAACTGGCGTGGAATTCGTGCGGCTCGGCCAGTCCGGCCTGAAGATCTCCCGAGTCTGTCTCGGCACGGTCAACTTCGGCACCGCCTGGGGCATCGGTGTCGACGAAACCGCAGCTCGGCGGGTCATCGACGCCTACATCGACGCGGGGCACAACGTCATTGACACCGCGAACAATTACAACGAGGGCCAGTCCGAGCAGATCGTCGGCCGCGCGGTGCGCCATAGTCGAGAGTCGGTCGTCATCGCCTCGAAGGGATTTATGCCGCAGGGTCCCGGCCCTAACGACGGCGGCTCGTCGCGGTTACACTTGACGCGTGCTCTCGAGGCGAGCCTGCGCCGGCTCGGCACCGACTATATCGACATATACCAATGCCATAATTGGGATCCGGACACGCCGATCGACGAGACAATGGCGACCCTTGACGATTTTGTGCGGTCCGGAAAAGTCCGCTATATCGGCTGCTCGAACTACACCGCGGCGCAGATCGTGGAGGCGCAGTGGGCGGCCGCCAGGGGCCACGGCACGCCCTTCACCTGCCTGCAGGCCCAGTACTCCCTGCTGTCGCGCGACATCGAGGCCGAGATCATCCCGGCCTGCGCCCGCCACGGCCTGGGCACCATCGTCTACAGCCCGCTCGCCGGCGGCATCCTCGCCGACCGCTACCGCCGTGGCGCCGAGCCGGCGCCCGGCACCCGTCTGAGCCGGGTGATGGCCACCGGCCGCCCGGGGGCGCGGGAGTGGGCGCACGAGCAGCTCAGCGAGCGCAACCTCGGGCTCGCCGCCGAGGTCGGCCGAGTCGCCCGCGAGCTGGGCACGACTCCCGCCGCGGTCGCGCTGGCCTGGGTGCGCGCCCGCCCCGGCGTCACCTCGGTGATCATCGGTCCGCGCACGGTGACCCAGCTGCGCCAGAACCTCGCCGCCCTCGAGCTCGACCTCCCCGCCGAGATCACCGCCCGCCTCGACGAGATCTCCGGCCCCGCCCCCACCCCGGTGACCGGCAAGACCGCCTGCCGCTGGCTGCGCCATCCGTCCCGGCACACCGTCGGCGCCCGCCCCGTTCCCCAGCCCGCGTAGGAAAGCGCTGATCAAGCCCGGCGCCGCCGACCCGGTTAGGGTTCTGGCATGGGTGCCAGGGCCGCCATCGTGTGGGACTCGTCGCTGCTGGGGTACGACCTGGGCGGGGAGCATCCGCTGCACCCGATCAGGTTGGAGCTGACGGTGCGGCTGGCCGCGGCGCTGGGGGTGCTGGACGAGGTCGAGCTGCTGATGCCGCCCGAGGCCACCGACGAGGAGATCGAGCGGATCCACGATGCCGGGTACATCGCGGCGGTGAAGGAGGCGCCGATGTCCGGCTGGGACATCGGCCACGGGCTCGGCACCCCGGACAACCCGATCTTCGACCGGATGCACGAGGCGTCGGCCAGGGTGGTGGGCAGCTCGCTGCTGGCGGCGCGGCGGATCGCGTCGGGTGCGACCGACCGGGCGGTGAGCATCGCGGGCGGGCTGCACCACGCGATGCGGGCCAGGGCGTCGGGCTTCTGCGTGTACAACGACATGGCGGTGGCCATCGACTGGTTGCTGGACAACGGGTTCGAGCGGATCGCTTACGTGGACGTGGATGTGCACCACGGGGACGGGGTGCAGGCGGCGTTCTACGACGATCCGCGGGTGCTGACGATCTCGCTGCACCAGAACCCGGCGACGCTGTTTCCCGGCACGGGATTCCCCGACGAGCTGGGCGGGCCGGAGGCGCAGGGCACGGCGGTCAACGTGGCGCTGCCGCCGCACACCGCGGACGGCGGCTGGCTGCGCGCGTTCCACGCGGTGGTGCCCGCGCTGCTGGCGGCGTTCCGGCCGCAGATCCTGGTGACCCAGTGCGGTGTGGACACCCACGAGGAGGACCCGCTGGCCGAGCTGTCGCTGTCCGTGGACGGGCATCGGGCGATCTACCAGGCATTGCGGGACCTGGCCGAGCGGCATGCGGGCGGGCGGTGGCTGGCCGCCGGCGGGGGTGGCTACCAGCTGCTGCGCGTGGTGCCGCGGTCGTGGACGCACCTGCTGGCCACGGTCCTCGACCGGGACGTCAAGCCGGACACCAGGCTGCCCACCGAGTGGACCAACACCGTGCTGAAGCTGGCCCCGTCGGCCGAGCTGCCGATGACCATGAGCGATGGCAAGGACACCGGGTTCCGGGAGTGGGAGCCCACCTCCACCGAGCGGGTCGACACCGCGATCCGGGAGACCCGGCACGCCGTGTTTCCCTTGCACGGTTTGGATCCCGATGACCCAAGGGACTGAGGGCGTGAGCGGAGCTTGCGGAGCGAACCATGAACACGGGGTTGCCATCACCGAGCTTGCGAGGTGATGGATTGGCCGATCCGTACGACTATCCCAAGCACTGGGAGGCCGACGTCGTCCTGACCGACGGCCGGACCGTCCACTTGAGACCAATCCTGCCCAGCGACGCGGACGCTCTGGTCGCCTTCCACGGCCGCCTGTCCGACCGCACCCGGTACCTGCGGTACTTCGGGCCCTACCCGCGCATCCCGCCGCGCGATCTCGACCGGTTCACCACCGTCGACCACCGCGACCGGGTCGCGTTCATCGCCTTGCTGGGCCACGACATCGTGGCGGTCGGACGCTACGAGCGGCTCGGCGACACGGCCGACGCCGAGGTGGCGTTCACCGTCGAGGACGCCCACCAGAAGCGCGGCCTCGGCTCGATCCTGCTCGAGCACCTGGCCGCGGCCGCCCGCGAGCGGGGCATCCGGCGCTTCGTCGCCGACGTGCTTGCCGAGAACGCCCAGATGATCAACGTGTTCCGCGAGGCCGGGTACCGGGTGTCCAGCGGCATGGAGGAGGGCGTGCTGCACCTGGAGTTCGCCGTCGACCCGACCGAGCGGTCGCTGGCCGTGGCCCTGTCCCGGGAGCAGGCCGCGGAGGCGCGCAGCGTGCACAACCTGCTGCACCCCCGTTCGGTCGCGGTGATCGGGGCGTCCGCCGATCCCGGCAAGATCGGGCACGCGGTGCTGGCCAACCTGCTCCGCGCAGGCTTCGCCGGGGCGGTCTACCCGGTCCACCCCGAGCGCCGGTCGGTGCACGGGGTGCGGGCGTACCCGACCGTGCCGGACATCCCCGACCCGGTGGACCTGGCGGTGGTCGCGATCCCGGCCGGCGGCGTGCACGAGGTGCTGGACGCCTGCCTGGCCAAGGGCGTGCAGGCGCTGGTCGTGGTGTCCGCCGGATTCGGGCCGGAGGCCGAGCGCCAGCTGGTGACCGAGGCCAGGGCGCACGGCATGCGGGTGGTCGGGCCGAGCGCGCTCGGCGTGCTCAACAC
>NZ_DASZCQ010000256.1:0-7684 GCF_035942955.1 Actinophytocola sp.
CACCCGGAGAGCTCCGGGTGCCGCCCGGTCCCCCGCGCAGCGCGACGTTCCGGCTGCTCCGGCAGCTCGCCTCGGACCGGCTGGCGCTCATGTCGTCGGCCGCGGCGGAATACGGTGACGCCGTCCGGATCGCGATCGGACCCAAGACGCTCTACTTCTTCAACCACCCCGACAGCGCCAAGTACGTGCTGGCCGACAACGCCGCCAACTACCACAAGGGAATCGGCTACATCGAAGCCCGGCGCGCGCTCGGCGACGGACTGCTCACCAGCGAGGGCGAGCTGTGGCGCAAGCAGCGCCGCACCATCCAGCCGGTGTTCCAGAACAAGCGGATCTCCGGCCTGGCCGGCGTGATCGCCGAGGAGGCGTCCCACCTCGTCGACCGGATCCGGGCCTACAGCCGTCCCGGCGCCGGCCCGGTCGACGTCCTCGAGGAGCTGACCGTCTTCACCCTCGGCGTGCTCGGCCGAACCCTGCTCGACGCCGACCTCGGCGCGTTCGACTCGATCGGCCACTCCTTCGAGGCCGTGCAGGACCAGGCGATGTTCGAGATGGAGTCCATGGGCTTGGTTCCCATGTGGGTCCCCCTCCCCCGCCAGCGCCGCTTCCGCCGCGCCCGCAAGGACCTCGGCCGCATCGTCGACGCCCTCGTCGCCGAGCGCCTTGCCAACCCGCGCCCGCAGGGCGACGACGTGCTGACCCGCCTGATCCAGTCCACCAGGGAGGAGAAGGACCGCCGCGTCGGCGAAACCCGCATGCGCGACGAGCTGATCACCCTGCTGCTGGCCGGCCACGAGACGACCGCCAGCACCGTCGGCTGGGCCCTGCACCTCATCGACGGTCGCCCCGACGTGCTCGAGCGCCTGCGCGACGAGGCCGTCTCCGTGCTCGGCGACCGCCTCCCGTCCTACCCGGACCTGCAGAAGCTCCGCTACACCAGCATGGTCCTGCACGAGGCGATGCGCCTCTATCCTCCCGTGTGGATCCTCACCCGCCGGTCCGTCGGGCCCGACGAGGTCGCCGGCTACCACGTCCCCGCCGGCGCCGACGTCATGGTCTGCCCCTACACCATGCACCGCCATCCGTCCTTCTGGGACGCTCCGGACAAGTTCGACCCGGAGCGCTTCGACCCCGACCGCCCAACCGGCCGACCCCGCTACGCTTACATCCCGTTCGGCGCCGGCCCCCGATTCTGCGTCGGCAACCACCTGGGCCTGATGGAGGCCACCTTCGTGCTGGCCATGCTCTCCCGTGAGCTACGGTTGGAGAAGGTCCCCGGCTACAAGGTCGTCGCCGAACCCATGCTCTCCCTCCGCGTCCGCGGCGGCCTCCCCATGACCGTCCACTCAGTACGCTGAGCCCAGGGCATCTCAGCAGGAGCAAAAGGCCGAAGAACACCGGTAACGACTCCAGCGGTTCCGCAGCGCCAGCGCAAAGCCAATCCGGAGCCGGCTATCACGTTCTGTCTGGCTCCACTGTGGTCGGAACGCGCCGGTTAGGCCCGGACAGGACAACTCCAAACCCTTCAGGGCGTTTCCGGCTGAGGGCCGCCCGCTGTGAGCAGATTGTTCAGTCTTTGCAGGGCGGCCCGCCCCGCGTCGCGGATGTCGGTCAGGCCGCCAGCGGCAGCCGCTCGGATACCGCGTTGAATCTGGTGAGGCAGCCGGTGGCGCTCGGCCGAACTGAGGGCGGTGCGAAGAGCATCCTCGGCGGCATCACGTTGGCCGGCCGTGAGGAGGACCTCACCGGTGGTGACGCGTTCGATGACACGCCATTGCGGGGCAACAGGCCGCCAGTCGCTGTCGTCGGTCTGGATGATTCGCACGGCGGCCGTGGCACGTCCAGTGGACATCAGACCGCGCAACCAAATCTCACGGAAAGCGAACGGATTGAACAGCATTCCGTGCGCGACGCCGCCGTCCATGAGCTTTCGACAACAATCTAGAGCGTGATCGAATAGATCCGGGTAGCCGTGGTCACCGGCTGCGCGTGCGAGTAGGGCGTAGCTGGTGCCCACTCCTTCGCGATCATTTGCGAGTGCCGCAGCATGCGTAAGTCGCGCGAGTGCCGCCGCCGGGTGGTTGGCCTTGCGCAACTCGTTGCCGTGCATACGCAGCGCATGACCAAGGAACGCGTGATCACCGAGGCGTTCGGCCACCCGTACGGCCTTGCCGGTCCATCGCGCAGCAGTGGCGAGCCGTTCCTCGGGCAGCACCGTGCCGAGCGAGACGCCGAGTGCTGCTCGACCCTGACCGAGCAAGATGAGCGCGTCCCGTTCGAGGAGTCCTTCAGCGGCACGTGTTTCCAGCCGGGCAACTAGTGGCCACAACTCATTGACCGCGTCGACCGCGCACCCCGCCTTCCGCGCGACTTCGGCAAGTCGGATGGTGGAGTCGCCGAATTGGAGCATGGCGGTAAAACCGGCGTCGCCGGTGCCATCCGTTACACCGAGCAGATGCACGGGCAGGCCGAGCGTGCGGGCGATGTGGCGCCGGGTCGCGATGTCACCGATGGTCCGACGTCGGGTCTCGATCATTGAGATGTAGGTCTTGTCGTAGCCAAGCAGATCTGCGAGCTGCTCCTGGCTGAGCCGATTGATCCCGCGATATGTGCGCAAGATCGCCGCAAGATCACGGCTGCTCAGCGCGGTACTCGCCGCTGGCGTGGTCCACATCCACATAGCCTGAGGTCGCCGCCGAACCGAAGTCGCCGGCCACTGGGATGTCGCGCTTGCGTGGCAGGTTGGACACACCGGTTCGGGGGCGAACCTACTCAGCTCCGCTCCGCAGAGCTCGCATTGTCGCCGCCCGAACATGGGTCTACCCGACCGGTTCCGGAGAATCGGCGCGAAGACGCGCATACCACTTGACGATCGAGCGCTTGTAGCCGTCCGGCATCCTCAACGTGGCTACCTCGTGCTCGTTGAATAGGCCGATCTCCTTGTGCTCGACAGACAGCACTGATTCGCTCTCGCCGTCCGGGTAGCAGCCGTACGTCACGATGAACACGTGCTTCTGCGCGGCCTCGATGTGGTACATCCAGGCGTCGAGGATTGGTCCCATGACCACCGTCCAATGTGTTTCCTCGGCGATCTCGCGCACGACGCACTGCTCGGGAGTCTCGTTCCACTCGATCCGCCCACCGGGCAACTCCCACTCGTCACGCTCGTTCTTCAGCAGCAGGACCCTGCCGTCGCGCACCACTACACCCTTGATCGAAACGGGAAAGGCGCGCGGCAGGTGATCGGTTGGGTTCATCGGTCGGCGTCTCCGAGTTTCGCTGGCGCATCCACCGGCAACGTAGCATCCCACCCCCGGAGGGGTGCAACGCATGGTTGACAATCTGTCACTGGACGTAGCCGTGACGCGCCGCTGTGCTGGGTGTATTCACCCTATTGCCGGGAGGTAATGCTCGTGCTGCTCGACCCGTTGCGGCGCCATCACGCCGAGAAGCATGCGGCTCCAGCCGTACTCGCCGAACATGGATTGATCTTGCTGGACGGTATCGCAGACTCGGCGGACCTGTGGCGACGGGCCCGTTCGATCGCGACGATCGTGTCACATCGCGACAGTGACCCGGACGGCGTAACAACGATCACCGATCTCGGCTCCGGATACCTGCGCAGCGGATTCGTCGGGTTCACTTCACGCGCGCTCAACCTGCACACAGACGGTTCAAGCGCAGCCCACCCACCCGGCCTGCTGATGACCAGTTGCCGGCAACCGGCTACCACCGGTGGCGAGTGCACGCTTGCCGACGGTAAGGCCGTCTACGATGATCTCGCTGATAGTGAGCCAGACGCGCTGCGCGCACTCGGCGCACCACGATCGGTGCTGTTCGGCGGTGCGACCGGCCACCTCGGTGCGATCTTCACCGACATGGCAGACGGCCGGGTCGCGCTCCGGCTCCGTCTCGACGACCTCGCCCAGTTCTCGCCCGACGTGAGCCAGTGGCTGCCTGTCCTGCGTGCCGCGATTGACCGCCACACAGTCACCTTCACACTGAAGGCCGGCGAGGGCTACATACTCGACAACCGCCGCTGGCTGCACGGTAGACAAGCCTTCACAGGACAGCGTGTGCTACATCGCGTCCTCGGAAACCCCTTGCCACACCTGGCCATCGCGTGCGGATTCCGTCCACTCCGGAAGGTCTTACCGAACGCTGCGGCATAACAGCCCGGTGGTGGTAGGCGTGTGCAGGTTCTCGACCCAAACCATGTCGACCATCGCGCCGGTGACCCGAAGATCCCGCGCGCTGTCACGTGGGTTGTCGGGTGGCGGATGTGGGCTGCTGGGCAGGACCGCCGTGGCAAGGCCTCTGGCAGGACGACCTCGTTGTCAGTCCTGCCAGTGGCCTACGTTTACGCGGCGACGGGCCAGCGGTGGCCGATGACGGAGACGACGGTGCTGTAGGCGACGGCGCGCAGGTCCAGGGGGGCCAGCAGGACCGGTGGGTCGAAGATGCAGCGCGGCCGCAGCCACAGGTCGACCGGACGCGGGGTGCTGTCCGGGCGGATGACGATCGGTCCGTGGGCGGCGACGAAGCGCTCCTGGTTGTCGACGACCCCGGCCCGATGCAGCTCGTCGTAGTCGGCCGGTGCGGCGTGTGCCATCAGGTGCCACGAGCCGACCGGCACGTCCTCGATGGTGAACGGGCCGATGCTGCGCCGGATGGTGCAGCGTACCGGTCGGCCCTGGACGATCCGATCTGGAAACAGGCCGATGAAGATGGGGCCCGGTTGACCGGAGTTGGGTGGCCACACATGGCCCTGCACCGAAAGCGCGCCCTGGTCCCGGCGCGGGACGTGGGTGGACAGCCGGTGGGTGTAGCCGCCGAGCTGCCGGTACTCGGTGGGCGAGACGCCCACGCTGCTGCGGAACCGCGAACTGAACGTGCCGATGCTGTTGTAGCCGACCTGGTGGCTGATCTCCGCCACGGTCAGCGAGGTGGACAGCAGCAGCTTCTTGGCCTCCTGTAGCCGCATCGCGGACAGGAAGCGGCCGGGTGAGATCCCGGTGACTCGTTGGAACATGCGGGAAAAGTGGAACTTGCTGAACATGGCGGTTCGGGCCATGTCATCAATGGTGATCGGCTCACCAAGATGCTCATGCATGGCCCGGATGACCCGCTCGACGGCTTTTTCGATGACCTCGTCCATCTCTTGCCCCGTTCGACGAGGAGCGCGCACAATTTCATTAACCGAATCGACGGTAGGTGGCCGGTAATGTCGGCACAACCACCCGAACGCCGCGCTCAACGCCATAGCAACTACTGGCTGCACTGCGATCAAGACCTACTCCACCGTCCCCGTAGGGCGGGCAGAGGTGTTCACTATGCAAATCGCATCACTCCCTGACGGGTCAACAAAAACGGCAACTCAGAAGATGCGGTCACCGCAATGCCCCTCCGAGGATTAGGACCGCCGCGAACGAACGAGCGCACGTCTTGGAGGGCACGCTGTGGAATCGGGCACTGGCGCAGAAGACGAGATCAGGATCATGACGCTCGAGGCGTTCGCGGACACGATCATCCCGGGCGCCAAGCGATCCCCCGACGACCGGGCCATCGCCGGCGTCTGCGACGACCCCGGAGCCGTTGAGGCCGGGGCGATCGAGCTGCTCGAGACCCCGGCGACCGGAGTGACCGAAGGCCTTGCCCCGCTGTCCGCCGCGCTCAACGGCCACGCCACCGCCTACGCCGCCGAGCACGGGCTGCAGCTCGACGCGGACGTCCCGCCGTTCGTGGCGCTCGACTACGACCACCGGGCCGCCCTTGTCCAGAACCTGACCGCGCCGGGCCACCCGGAGAAGGACGGCTGGGTGCTGCTGGCCCTGTTCTGCAACATGGCCTACGACACCGCGCCACACCTGCACACCGGCGAAGCGATCGAGAACGGTCATCCCGGCCTGCTCGCCCTCGGCTTCGCCAAGCCGGACCCCGACGGCCTGTGGCGCTTCGCCGAGTACGGCTACCACCAGGAGCTGGCCAAGCGCCATCCGAACACCGATCCGGCATCAGGGAGCCTCGAATGAGCGCCACGGAACGCACCGATGTCCTCGTCATCGGCAGCGGTTTCGGCGGGTCCATCGCCGCCTACCATCTGGCCGCCGGCGGCGCGAACGTGGTCGTGCTGGAGCGCGGACCGTGGTTGTCCGGTAAGGACTTCGACCACGACTACCTCCTGGGTTCGTCCTATACCAGGGTCTTCGACTTCGTCGCCGGCGACGGGATGAGCGTGCTCGGCGGGAACTGTGTCGGTGGCGGCAGCGTCGTGTACTTCGCCGCGCTGCCCCGCGCGCCGCGGTTCATCTTCGAGCGCACCGGTGGCACCGGTCGGCGGCTGTGGCCGGCGTCGATCACCCGCGACACCCTTGATCCGTGGTACGACCGGGTTTCCGAGTCGATCCCGGTGACCCAGCAGTCCTGGGACGACGTGACCTACGCCGGCGGGCTGTGGGCGGCGGCGTGCAACCACTCCGGACACACCGCCAACCCCGTCCCGGTCGGCGTCGACAACGCCAAATGCGTGAACTGCAACTGGATGATGGCCGGTTGCCGGTTCGACGCCAAGCGGTCGCTGCTGTTCAACTACCTGCCCGGGGCGCTTGCGCACGGCGCGCAGATCCGGCCGCTGCACGAGGTCCAGCAGATCTCCCGGACCGACGACGGCGGCTACCGGGTGCACTACAAGATCGTCGACGACGAGGACTACCGGATCTACCACGAGGACGGGGCGATCGACGCCAAGATCGTCATCGTGGCCGCCGGCGCGGGCGCGACGCCGCCGATCCTGCAGCGCTCCGAGGCCACCCTCGGCGCCATGCCGCCCGGCGTCGGCCGGTACTTCTCCGGCAACGGCGAACGGCTCTACACCGCCGTCCTCAACGACGACAAGGTGCGCGACGTGCTCGGGCTGTCCCGCAACGGGAAGGCCTACGGCGCCTACCAGATCGGCAAGGGCCCGGTCGTCGCCTGCTGGGACTACCTGGACGGCGCGCGGCCGGAGTTCAGCCGGTTCTCCTTGGAGCAGCTGTACTTCCCGCCCGGCCTCGGCACGATCCTCGCGCAGGCGCCGGGGGTGACCGACGGCCCGACCTGGTTCGGCCCGCGCAAGAAGGAGATGCTCAAGCGCTGGCAGGACTGGCTGATCATCTTCCAGATGACCGAGGACAACAACGAGGGCGTGTTCGGCCCGCCGCCGCCGGCCGGCAACGCGTTCCGCATCTCCCAGCAGATGCTCGGCCGCGGTCCGCTGCGCTACGTCCCCACCGAGCAGACGCTGCGCGGCTGGGCCGAGGCGGACGCCGCGTGCGCGGAGATCCTGAGCAAGGACGGGCTGGCCGAGGGCGCCCCGTGGACCAACGACGTGGTCGGCGCGTACACGGTGCACCCGCTGTCGTCCTGCCGGATCGGCGACGACCCGGCGACGTCCGCGCTGGACGACCGGCACGAGCTGCGCGGCCACCCGGGGATCTTCGTCACCGACGGCTCGGCCGTGCCCACCGGCGTGACGGTCAACCCGGCGCTGACCATCGCCGCGCTGGCCGAGCGCGCCATCCCCGGCATCGTGCAGGCGCTGCGCGACCGCGACGTGGACGTCACCTACGGCGCGCCGACGCCCGGTGGGGGGACGAGCTCCCCGATGACCGCCGCCTGACCCTGGGGGTTGCCGCGGGGGGCCCCC
>NZ_DASZCQ010000257.1:0-8340 GCF_035942955.1 Actinophytocola sp.
GCGGAAGGCCCCCTTCGTCACACTCGGCCCCCGGCCGGCGCGCACTTGCTGATCACCTCGACCGCCCGTTCCAGCTCGGTGTCGGTGAGGTCGGCGCGGGCGGTGAGGCGGAGGCGGGAGATCTGGTCGGGGACCGAGGGCGGGCGGAAGCAGCCGACCCAGACGCCGGCCGTGCGGCAGTCGGCGGCCCAGGTGACCGCGGCCTCCGGGGAGGGGGCGCGGACCGAGACGACGGCCGCGGTGGGGGCGCTGACGGTCAGGCCGGCCGCGCGGAGGCCGGAGGCGAGGGCGTCGGCGGCGTGGCGGGCGCGGGCCGGGCGGTCGGGTTCGTCGCGCAGGACCGCGAGGGCGGCGAGGGCGGCGGCGGCGCTGCCGGGGGCGAGGCCGGTGTCGAAGATGAAGCTGCGGGCGGTGTCCACCAGGTGCTTGATCACCCGGCGGGGGCCGAGGACGGCGCCGCCCTGCGCGCCGAGCGACTTGGACAGGGTCAGGGTGGTCACCACGTCGGGCTCGCCGATCACGCCGGCCTCGGCCATGGCGCCGCGGCCGCCCGGGCCGCGGACCCCGAGCGCGTGCGCGTCGTCGACGACGAGGGCCGCGCCGTGCGAGCGGCACACCTCGAGCAGGGCGCCGAGCGGCGCAAGGTCACCGTCCACCGAGAACACCGACTCGGTCACCACGAGCGCGCGCTCGTGGCGGCGGGTGGCCAGGGCGTGACCGGTCGCGGCGAGGTCGACGTGGCCGGCCACGGCGACGTCGGCCCTCGACAGCCGGCAGCCGTCGATCAGCGAGGCGTGGATGTAGGCGTCTGTGACGATCGCGCTGCCCCGGCCGGACAGCGCGGTCACGGCGGCGAGGTTGGCGGTGAACCCTGAGGAGAACACCAGCGCGGCCTGGGTGCCGCAGAACCGGGCCAGCTCCTGCTCCAGCTCGCCGTGCAGGTCGGTGCTGCCGGTGACCAGGCGCGAGCCGGTGGCCCCCGCGCCCCAGCGCAGCGTGGCGGCCGCCGCCGCGCCGCTGATCCGCTTGTCCCTGGCCAGCCCGAGGTAGTCGTTGCTGGCCAGGTCGAGCAGGTCGGAGTCGGCCCGGCGGGGCCGCAGCTGCCGGGTCAGCCCGGCCGCGCGGCGCTCGGCGGCGCGGTCGTCCAGCCAGTCGAAGACGCGGGTCGGATCCACGGCCGGAGTCTTGCAGGCGGGCACCTACGGCACCCTCGAGGGCGGTTCGAGCTGCCCGATGTGCCGGGTGCCCAATGCCGTCGCCGTCAGGCTGTGATCGTGCACAAGCAGCCAAAACCGGCCGGTAACAGTTCGGCCTGCCGCTTGCCGGGCCTCGCCGCCAACAGCTACGGTCCGTGTCTGACGTGATCCAGGTCACGACGGGTTTTGCATGCTCGGGGCTGAGCGGAGAGGCATGACTGCAGCGATGCGACCGACGGCTTCCGTGGCCTCCCCGATCTTGTCGGTCAGCAACCTCGAGGTCGTGTACGACGACGTGATCCAGGTGCTCAAGGGCGTCAGCCTGGCCGTGCCGGAGGGCAAGATCGTCGCGCTGCTCGGCGCCAACGGGGCCGGCAAGACCACGCTGCTACGCGCCATCACCGGGCTGCTCGACGTGCACGAGGGCGAGATCACCAAGGGCTCGGTGACCTTCGCCGGCCGGCCGATCCACCACCTGCCGCCCACCAGGATCGCCGCCCTCGGGATCAAGCAGGTGCTGGAGGGCCGGCGGATCTTCGCCGAGCTGACCGTGGAGGAGAACCTGCGGGTGGGCGGGCACGTCGCGGCCAAGCAGCTGCGGACCAACCTCGAGCGGGTGTTCGGCCTGTTCCCCGTGCTGGCCCAGCGCCGCAAGCGCACCGCGGGCTACCTGTCCGGCGGCGAGCAGCAGATGCTGGCGATGGGCCGGGCGCTGATGTCCGAGCCGCGCTGCCTGCTGCTCGACGAGCCGAGCCTGGGCCTGGCGCCGCTGATCGTCCAGCAGATTCGCGACCTCATCGTGGAGATCAACGCGGGCGGCACCACGGTGCTGCTGGTCGAGCAGAACGCCACGATGGCCCTGTCGATCGCCGAGCACGGCTACGTCATGGAGAACGGCAAGATCGTCATGGACAAGCCGGCGAAGGAGCTGCTCGAGGACTCCGACGTCCGCGAGTTCTACCTGGGACTCGGGGCCGAGGGCGCGGCCAAGTCGTTCCGCGACGTCAAGCACTACAAGCGGCGCAAGAGGTGGCTCTCGTGAGCGGGAGCGCCGGAGCGCGCGCCGGCTGGACTGACGAGCGCGCGCAGGCGCGAGGAACGAGCGCCGAGCACGCGAGGAGGGACGCCGGCGTGGTAGCGGAGGCGCGGAGCGAACAATCAAGCACCGCGCTGGTCTTCGACGACGTGCACCTGTCCTTCGCCGGGGTGAAGGCGATCGACGGCGTGTCGTTCACGGTCGGCCCCAGCGAGCTGTTCTCGATCATCGGACCGAACGGCGCCGGCAAGACCTCGATCTTCAACGTGCTGTCCGGGGTGTACCGCCCGCAGTCCGGCCGGGTCAGCTTCGCCGGCACCGACCTGATCGGCAAGCGCCCGCACGTGATCGCCCGGCTCGGCATCTCCCGCACGTTCCAGAACATCGAGCTGTTCGCCAACCTGACCGTGGTGGACAACCTGATGCTCGGCCGGCACCACCACAACGCCTACGGGACGCTTGCGGCGTTCGCCTGGCTCGGCCGGGCCCGCCGGTCGGAGCTGGCGAACCGGGCCGCGGTCGAGGACATCATCGACTTCCTCGAGCTGGAGCAGTGGCGGCGGTTCCCGGTCGGCCTGCTGCCCTACGGGGTGCAGAAGCGCGTGGAGCTCGGCCGGGCGCTGGCCATGGGGCCCAAGCTGCTGCTGCTCGACGAGCCGGTGGCCGGCATGAACCTCGAGGAGACCGAGGACATGGCCCGCTACATCCTCGACGTGCGCGACGAGCTGGGCATCCCCATGATCATGGTGGAGCACGACATGGGCCTGGTGATGGATCTGGCCGACCGGGTGCTCGTGGTCGACTTCGGCCGGCCGATCTGCACCGGGACGCCCGGCGAGGTGCAGGACAACCCGGACGTGATCCGCGCCTATCTCGGCGAAGAGCACGGAGGTGCGCGATGACCGCAGTCGCCCAGCAGACCATCACGACCGTCACCGTCGCCAGCCGGGTGCGGGCGAGAGCCAAGGAGATGCCCGACCGGATCGCCTTGCGGGAGAAGGACTTCGGCATCTGGCAGGAGGTCACCTGGGCCGACTACTGGGATCGTGCCGAGCTGGTCGGGCATGCCCTGCTGGCGCTGGGCATCGAGCCGGGCGACCGGGTGGCGGTGCACTCGGAGAACCGGCGCGAGTGGCTGTACTCCGACATCGGCACGGTGGCGATCCGGGCCACCACCGTCGGGCTGTACCCGACCAACCCGGCGGCCGAGGTGGCGTACCTGCTGTCGCACTCCGGCTCCCGGGTGCTCATCGCCGAGGACCAGGAGCAGGTGGACAAGGCGCTCGACGTGCTCGACCAGCTGCCGGACCTCGAGAAGATCGTCTACATCGAGCCGCGCGGCATCCGGTACCGCTACGACGACCCGAAGCTGATGTCCTGGGAGGATTTCCTGGCGCTGGGCACGGAGCACCGCGCGGCCCACCCGGACGCCGTCGAGCGGCGGATGGCCGAGGCGACCGAGGACGACGTGCTGACCCTGGTCTACACCTCCGGCACCACCGGCCCGCCCAAGGGCGCCATGCTCTCGGTGTCCAATGTGGAGTACTGCATCAAGGTGCTGGTGGAGGGCGGCGGGTTCACCTCCCCGCCACCGTCCCCTTCGGACGTCACGCTGTCCTACCTGCCGCTGTGCCACGTCGCCGAGCGGATCTTCACCACCTGGTTCTCCGCCTGCGCGGGCATTCAGGTGCACTTCGCCGAGTCGATCGAGACCGTGCAGACCAACCTGCGCGAGGTGCAGCCCACGATCCTGTTCGGGGTGCCGCGGATCTGGGAGAAGGTGCTCGCCGGGGTCCGGATCCGGATCGACTCGGCCACCTGGCTCAAGCGCGCGTTCGGCCGGTTCTGGCTGCGTGAGGCCGATCGCATCGCCGCGACGCTGGTGCGCAACGGCGGGCGGCACACCGTCGGCACCCGGCTGCGGTACGCGATCGGCTGGCTGTTCTTCTTCCGCGCGCTGCGCGACCGGATCGGCATGCGCAAGGTCCGCTACGCCGCGTCCGGCGCCGCCCCGATCGCGCCGGAGGTGCTGCGGTTCTTCATGGGTATCGGGGTGCCGATGCACGAGGTGTACGGGATGACCGAGAACACCGCGATCGCCACGGCGAACCGGCCGGGCCGGGTCAAGGTGGGCACGGTGGGCGAGCCGCACCCGGGGGTGGAGCTGCGCATCGACGAGTCCACCGGCGAGATCCTGACCAGGCACCCCGGCACGTTCGCCGGGTACTGGCGCGATCCGGAGGCCACCGCAAGGACCATCGACTCCGACGGCTGGCTGCACACCGGCGACGTCGGCGAGTGGGTGGACGGCACCCACGTCAAGATCACCGACCGGATGAAGGACCTGATCATCACCGCGGGCGGCAAGAACGTGGCGCCGTCGGAGATCGAGAACGCGCTGAAGGCCTCGCCGTTCATCAAGGAGGCCATCGTGATCGGCGACCGGCGGGCGTACCTCACCGCGCTGATCGGGATCGAGCTGGAGACCGTCGGGCACTGGGCGCAGGCGCGCAAGCTGGCCTACACCACCTACCGGGACCTGTCCGACAAGCCGGAGGTGCGCAAGCTCGTCCAGTCCATTGTGGACAAGGTGAACGAGCGGTTCGCCTCCGTCGAGCAGATCAAGACGTTTGCCATGCTGCCCAAGGAGCTCGACCACGAGGACGGCGAGCTGACCGCGACCCAGAAGGTGAAGCGCTCGGCCATCGCGACGATGTTCGCCGAGCAGGTCGAGGCGATGTACAAGGTCAAGCGATGACGGAGCTGATCCAGAGCCTGGTGCGCGGGCTGGGCAACGGCTCGGTGTACGCGTTGCTGGCGTTCGGCTTCGTGATCATCTACAAGTCGATGGGCGTGATCAGCTTCGCCCAGCCGGCGTTCATGCTGGCCGGGGCGGTGCTGGTGACCTATCTGGTCACCGGCATGAACTTCTACCTTGCCGTGATCGTGGCCGCGGCGCTGATCGCGCTGCTGGCCGTCGGCACCGAACGGGCGGTGATCCGCCCCATGATCGGCAAGCCGGTGTTCGTCATCTCGATCATCACGCTCGGCCTGGACATCGTGATCAGGGTCGTGGTGAGCGGCTTCCTCGGGCTTGACGTGCGGCCGGTGCGCGACCCGTGGGGCCTGAGCACGACCAACCTGCTCGGCACCGACGTGCAGGTGCGCTACCTGGTGATGTTCGTGACCACCATGGTGCTCGTCGGCGTGCTGTTCGCGTTCTTCAAGTACTCGCGGATGGGGCTGGCCATGCGGGCGGCCGCGTTCGACCAGGAGGTGGCCCTGGCCCAGGGGGTCTCGGTGGGCATGGTGTTCACCCTGTCCTGGGCGATCGCCGGCGCGCTCGCCGCGCTGGCCGGGGTGTTCGTGTCCACCGGCGCCGGCGTCGACCAGGCGCTGTGGATCATCGCGCTGAAGGCGCTGCCGGTGATCATCCTCGGCGGCCTCGACTCGCTGGGCGGCGCGGTGATCGCCGGCCTGGTGATCGGCGCGGTCGAGTCCCTCGTCGGCACCTACGGCGCGGACGTCGCGCCGTGGCTGGGCGGCGAGTTCTCTCTCGTCACGCCGTACCTGGTGATGATGCTTGTGCTGCTGGTGCGACCGTACGGCCTGTTCGGGACCCGTGAGGTGGTGCGGATATGACCTCCGTGCGCACCCGGTTCGGCCGGCCGGAGCTGTACACGTCCTACAAGCAGGACATGGCGCTGCTGAACACCACCGGCAAGAAGGTGTTCATCGGCGTGCTGCTGGTGATCGCGCTGGTGCTGCCGTTCTCGGTGGACGACGACGTGCTGCAGCTGTTCGCCACCGGGTGCGCGGCGTCGATCGGCGCGATCGGGCTGAACATCGTCACCGGTTACGCCGGTCAGGTGTCGCTCGGCCACGCGTTCTTCGTGGCCATCGGCGCGTACACGGCGGCGGCGCTGTCCGGCGACCCGGACGGGCGGGTGCTCGGCCTCGGGGTCACCGAGGTGCCGGTGTGGCTGCTCGCCGCCGGGACGCTGTCCGCGGTGGCCGGGGCCCTCGTCGCCCCGCTGGCGGTGCGGCTGCGCGGGCTCTACCTGGCGATTGTCACGCTCGGCCTGGTGTTCATCGGCCAGTGGCTGTTCCGGGAGTGGACCGACCTGGCCGGCCCGCCCGACATCGGCCGGCCGGCCCCGGTGGCCACGCTGTTCGGCGCCCGGATCGACCAGGACAGCCCGAACTTCACCCGCGTGCAGCAGCTCTACCTGCTGATGCTGGTGCTCCTGGTGGTCTTCGCCCTGCTCGCCAGGAACCTGGTGCGCTCGCGCACCGGACGCGCGTTCGCCGCGATCCGGGACCGGGACATCGCCGCCGCGGTGATCGGGGTGAACCTCACCCGGTACAAGGTGATCGCGTTCGCGATCTCCTCGTTCTACGCGGGCGTCGCCGGCGCGCTGCTCTACGTCATCCCGCAGACGTTCACCGCCGGCAACTTCAACCTGCTGCTGTCCGTGCAGTTCATCGCGATGATCTTGATCGGCGGGGTGGCCACGATCTCCGGCTCGATCATGGGCGCGATGTTCATCACGCTGCTGCCGCGGATCACCAGCGAGCTGCCCGGCGTGCTGCCGTTCATCGGCGAAGGGGGTGTCCCGGTCCATCTCGTCGAGTCGATCCTCTACGGGCTGCTGATCATCGGGTTCCTGTTGTTCGAGCCGAGAGGCTTGTTCGGAATATGGATTCGCGTACGCAACTACTGGAAGGCGTGGCCGTTCTCCTACTGAAACGGCCAGGAAGGAGGCGTCACATGTCACGACGCATCGTCGCGGCGCTGGCTGTGCCGCTTGCGCTCACCCTGGTGGTCACCGGCTGCCGGTCCCAGGAGCCAACCGCGCCGCAGACCGGCAAGGAGGGCAACAAGGTCGACTTCGGGGTCACCAACGAGCCCTGCCCCGGCTCGACGCACCAGGACCGGGGCTGCATCTACCTCGGCACGATCTCCGACCTCACCGAGGGCCCGTTCCGGGCGCTCGCCGTGCCGATCACCGAATCGCAGAAGGCGTTCTGGAAGCGGGTGAACGACCAGGGCGGCATCGGCGGCTACGACATCGACGTGACCACCTACGTCAAGGACAACAAGTACAACCCGCAGGTGCACAACCAGGTGTACCAGGAGATCAAGCCGAAGATCCTGGCGATCGCCCAGTCGCTCGGCTCACCGACCACCGCGGCCATCCTGCCCGACCTCAAGGCCAGCAACATCGTCACGGCCCCGGCGTCGTGGACCTCGTTGTGGGGCTTCGAGGACGTGATTCTCGAGTCCGGCACGAACTACTGCTTCGAGTCGATGAACTCGGTCGACTACGCGGTCGACAAGCTGGGCGTCAAGAGCGTGATGGCCGTGCACCTGGCCGGTGACTACGGCGACGACGCCGCGGCCGGCGCCAAGATCGCCGCGGAGAAGCGCGGGCTGACCTTCACCGACGTCAAGACCGCCACCGGGCAGGACAACCAGGGTGGCGCCATCGACGCCATCGTGTCCGGCAACCCCGATCTGGTCATCCTGACCAATGGCCCGACCGACGCCGCGGTGATCATCGGCCAGACGGCGGCCCGCGGGTACAAGGGCAAGTTCATCGGCACCGGGCCGACCTGGAACCCCGGCCTGCTGCAGAGCGCGGCCGCGCCGGCGATCACCGCGCTGTACCTGCAGTCCGGGCCGTGGTCGCCGTTCGGCACCGACACCCCGGGCCACCGGGCCATGCGCGAGGCGATCGGCCAGGTGCCGCAGAAGAACGACGGGTACACCTCCGGCTGGGTGTGGTCGTACCCGCTGAAGGCGGCGCTGACCAAGGCGGCCGAGAACAAGGACCTCACCCGCCAGGGGCTGCTCAACGCGGTGAAGTCGCTCACCTCGGTCGACTACGAGGGCATGCTGCCGTCGGGCGCCGGCAACTACAACGGCGAACCGAACGACACGGTGTTCCGGCAGAGCCAGATCGCCAAGCCGGATCCCAAGGCGGACTCCGGTGTCACGACGATCGAGCAGTTCTTCACCGGCCCGACCGCGAAGGACTACAAGTTCGAAAAGCCCTGCTACCAGTAGGCCCGTCGACGCGCGGCGGGACGTCCGCTCCATGACGT
>NZ_DASZCQ010000258.1:0-1831 GCF_035942955.1 Actinophytocola sp.
GGACGACTTCGCCGGGCTCGAGGGCTGCAACGAGATTCTCAACGTCACCCGGCCGGACGTGGTGCGCGCGGTGCACCGCGGGTACTTCGAGGCGGGCTCGGATGCCGTGGAGACCAACACGTTCGGCGCGAACCTGGCCAATCTGGGGGAGTACGGCATCCCGGAGCGGATTTTCGAGCTGTCCGAGGCCGGCGCCCGGCTGGCTCGTGAGGTGGCCGACGAGTTCAGCACGCCGGACCGGCCGCGGTTCGTGCTGGGTTCCGTCGGCCCGGGCACCAAGCTGCCCACGCTCGGCCACGCGGCGTCGGCCGATCTGCGGGACGCCTACGCCGAGGAGGTCCGCGGCCTGCTGGCCGGCGGGGTGGACGCGGTCATCATCGAGACGGCACAGGACGTCCTGCAGGCCAAGTCCGCGATCATCGGCGCCAAGCGGGCGATGGCCGCCGAGGGCCGCACCGTGCCGATCATCATGCAGGTGACCGTGGAGACCACGGGAACCATGTTGCTGGGCACGGAGATCGGTGCCGCGTTGACCGCCCTCGAGCCGCTGGGGATCGACCTGATCGGGCTGAACTGCGCCACCGGTCCTGCGGAGATGAGCGAGCACCTGCGCACGCTGTCCAAGCACGCCCGGATCCCGCTGTCGGTGATGCCCAACGCCGGCCTGCCGGAGCTGGGGCCGGACGGTGCGGTGTACCCGCTCGGCCCGGACGAGCTGGCCGAGGCGCTGGCCAACTTCGTCGGCGAGTTCGGCGTGCGCCTGGTGGGCGGGTGCTGCGGCACGACCGACAACCACCTGCGGGCGGTGGTCGACGCCGTGGCCGACGTGCGGCCGGCCGACCGCAAGGTCGTCTCGGAGCCCGGTGTTTCCTCGCTGTACCAAGCGGTTCCGTTCGCCCAGGACGCGTCCGTGCTGATGATCGGGGAGCGGACCAACGCCAACGGGTCCAAGGCTTTCCGCGAGGCGATGGTGGAAGGGAGGTGGGACGACTGTGTTGAGATCGCGCGCGCCCAAACTCGGGACGGGGCGCATATGTTGGACCTGTGCGTGGACTATGTCGGCCGCGATGGCGTTGCCGATATGGGCAACCTCGCCGGCCGACTGGCCACAGCCTCAACTCTGCCAATCATGCTCGACTCAACGGAGCCCGACGTCATCCGCGCAGGGCTTGAGCGGCTAGGTGGCCGGTGTGCGGTCAACTCGGTGAACTATGAGGACGGAGACGGGCCGGGCTCGCGGTTCCAGCGCACGATGGAGCTGGTCCGCGAGCACGGCGCCGCCGTGGTCGCGCTGTGCATCGACGAGGAGGGCCAGGCCCGCACCGCGGAATGGAAGCTGCGCGTGGCCACCCGGCTGATCGAGGATCTCACCACCAACTGGGGCATGCGCGTCGGCGACATCATCGTCGACACGCTCACCTTCCCGATCTCCACCGGCCAGGAGGAGGTCCGCCGGGACGCCATCGAGACGATCGAGGCGATCCGCGAGCTCAAGCGGCGGTACCCGGAGGTGCGCACCACCCTGGGTATCTCGAACGTCTCGTTCGGACTGAACCCGGCCGCCAGGCAGGTGCTCAACTCGGTCTTCCTGCACGAGTGCGTGCAGGCCGGGCTGGACACCGCGATCGTGCACGCCTCCAAGATCCTGCCCATGGCCCGGATTCCGGACGAGCAAAGGGAAGTGGCGCTGGACCTGGTCTACGACCGGCGGCGGGACGGCTACGACCCGCTGCAGAAGCTGATGGAGCTGTTCGAGGGCGCCACGGTGTCGTCGTCGAAGGCCTCCCGGGCCGAGGAGCTGGCGGCCCTGCCGCTGTTCGAGCGGCTGCAG
>NZ_DASZCQ010000259.1:0-1831 GCF_035942955.1 Actinophytocola sp.
GGACGACTTCGCCGGGCTCGAGGGCTGCAACGAGATTCTCAACGTCACCCGGCCGGACGTGGTGCGCGCGGTGCACCGCGGGTACTTCGAGGCGGGCTCGGATGCCGTGGAGACCAACACGTTCGGCGCGAACCTGGCCAACCTGTCCGAGTACGACATCGCCGGGCGGATCTTCGAGCTGTCCGAGGCCGGCGCCCGGCTGGCCCGTGAGGTGGCCGACGAGTTCAGCACGCCGGACCGGCCGCGGTTCGTGCTTGGCTCGGTGGGCCCGGGCACCAAGCTGCCCACCCTGGGCCACACGAAGTTCGTTGCATTGCGAGACGCATACGAGCAGGAGGTCCGCGGCCTGCTGGCCGGCGGGGTGGACGCGGTGATCGTGGAGACCGCGCAGGACATCCTGCAGGCCAAGTCCGCGATCATCGGCGCCAAGCGGGCGATGGCCGCCGAGGGCCGGCCGGTGCCGCTGATCGCCCAGGTGGCCGTGGAGACCACCGGAACCATGTTGCTTGGCTCCGAGATCGGTGCGGCGCTGGCCGCCCTCGAGCCGCTGGGGATCGACCTGATCGGGCTGAACTGCTCCACCGGCCCTGCGGAGATGAGCGAGCACCTGCGGACCCTGTCCAAGCACGCCCGGATCCCGCTGTCGGTGATGCCCAACGCCGGCCTGCCCGAGCTGCGGCCGGAGGGCGCGGTGTACCCGCTGAGCCCGGACGAGCTGGCCGAGGCCCTTGCCATCTTCGTGCGTGAGTTCGGCGTGCGGCTCGTCGGCGGCTGCTGCGGCACCACCGCCGAGCACGTCCGCGCGGTCATCGAGGCCGTCGGGCAGGTCACCCCGGCGCGCCGCCGGCCGCGCTCCGAACCGGGCGTCTCCTCGCTGTACCAAGCGGTTCCGTTCGCCCAGGACGCGTCCGTGCTGATGATCGGGGAGCGGACCAACGCCAACGGCTCCAAGGCTTTCCGCGAGGCCATGCTCGCCGGCCGGTACGAGGACTGCGTGGAGATCGCCAGGGCGCAGACCCGCGACGGCGCCCACGTGCTCGACCTGTGCGTCGACTACGTCGGCCGGGACGGGGCCGCGGACATGGCCGAGCTGGCCGGGCGGTTCGCCACCGCGTCCACCCTGCCGATCATGCTCGACTCCACCGAGCCCGACGTGATCCGGGCCGGCCTTGAGCGGCTCGGCGGCCGCTGCGTGGTCAACTCGGTGAACTACGAGGACGGCTCCGGTCCGGGCTCCCGGTTCCAGCGCACGATGGAGCTGGTCCGCGAGCACGGCGCGGCGGTCGTGGTGATGTGCATCGACGAGGAGGGCCAGGCACGCACCGCCGACTGGAAGGTCCGGGTGGCCACCCGGATCATCGAGGACCTCACCACCAACTGGGGCATGCGGGTGTCCGACATCATCGTCGACACGCTCACCTTCCCGATCTCCACCGGCCAGGAGGAGGTCCGCCGGGACGCCATCGAGACCATCGAGGCGATCCGGCGGCTGAAGAAGCGCTACCCGGAAGTCCAGACCACGCTGGGCATCTCGAATGTCTCTTTTGGACTGAACCCGGCCGCCAGGCAGGTGCTCAACTCGGTCTTCCTGCACGAGTGCGTGCAGGCCGGGCTGGACACCGCGATCGTGCACGCGTCCAAGATCCTGCCCATGTCGCGCATCCCCGACGAGCAACGCATGGTCGCCCTCGACCTGGTCTACGACCGGCGGCGGGACGGCTACGACCCGCTGCAGAAGCTGATGGAGCTGTTCGAGGGCGCCACGGTGTCGTCGTCGAAGGCCTCCCGGGCCGAGGAGCTGGCGGCCCTGCCGCTGTTCGAGCGGCTGCAG
>NZ_DASZCQ010000260.1:0-2335 GCF_035942955.1 Actinophytocola sp.
ATCCAGTTCAGCGGTTTGTAGGCGCGGTCGTCGGCGTGGATGCTCACTGACCCGTCGGCCTTGACCAGCAGCAGGCGATTGGCCACCGGCAGGTGGGCCGTGAGGCGTCCGACGTAGTTGACCTCGCATCGGGCGATCACCAGGCGCACGGTGCCCAGGCTAGGGCGACGATGTGACATCGTGGCGCTTCTAGGTGGCTGGTGTCTTTCGTGATCGCCCGGACTGGCGATCTTGTATGTAGGTGGCTGAGAATTACATCGTTGTAGTTCTTGCTGCTGGGGTGGTTGGGGTGTCGCTGGGACAGGCCGATCGTCAGGGTGACCTGCTTGATGATGTGACGCGTTTCTGTGACGAGGCGCTGCCGGAGAGTTCGATCTTTGTGGTGCTGCATCGGGAGCGGGAGCGGCTGTTCCCGGACGAGATGTTCGCTGATGTGTTCAGTGACAAGGGTCGCCGGTCGGTGCCGCCGTCGGTGGTGGCCACGGTGATGGTGCTGCAGCGCTTGGAAGGGTTGTCGGACCGGGACGCGGTGCAGCGGTACACCTTCGACGCGCGATGGCGGTATGCGGCCGGGGTGGGCGGCTACGACGGCACCGGGTGGGACCGGTTCACCCACACGGTGCTGGTAGACATGCGGGCCAGGCTGGCCACGTCCGGCGATCCGCGGCGGATCTTCACAGTGACGCTGGACGCCGCGTCCAAGGCGGGGCTGGTCGGGGTGAAACGGGTGCTGGACTCCACCCCGCTGTATGACGCGGTGGCCACGATGGACACGATCACGCTGATCCGCTCGGCGGTGCGTGGCCTGCTGCGCGTGGCCGGGACCGAGTTGGAGGCCGAGCTGCGTGGGGTGATCTCCAGTGGGGATGATTACGCCAGCAACGCCAAGCCGCACATCGACTGGGATGACGCCGCAGCCCGGGACGCGCTGATCGACTCTCAAGCCCGGGACGGCCAGGCGTGCCTGGCCCTCCTGGGCGGGCGCAAACTGGGCAAGGAGGTCGACCAGGCCAGTCAACTGCTGGCCACCGTGCTGGGTCAGGATCTGGAGACCACCGACGATGGCGCCTTCCGGATCGCCCAGCGGGTCGCCAAGGATCGGGTGATCTCCACGGTGGACCCCCAAGCCCGGCATGGACACAAGACGGTGGCCCGTGGGTTCGACGGGTACAAGGGCCACGCCGCGATCGACCCGGACAGCGAGATCATCACCGATACCGTGGTCAGTGCGGGCAACGTCGGCGACGCCACGGTGGCCGCCGACCTCATCGACGACCTGACCGGCACAACCGACACCGCAACGACCGACACCGCCGAGGGTGGGGGCGAGACCGACGAGCCGGCCGTGTACGGCGATGCGTCCTACGGCACCGGCGAGTTCCTCGACCAGCTGGCCAACCACGACATCGCAGCGCGGTGCAAGACCCAGGCACCCACCGCCTCAGGTGGCATGTTCACCAAGGATCGCTTCGACGTCGACCTGGACACCGACACCGTCACCTGCCCGAACGGGGCCACCGCCCCGATCCGCCGCAACAACGGCGGCGACGGCATCGCCTACTTCGGCGACACGTGCCGCGACTGCCCACTGCGCGTGCAGTGCACCAAGGCCCAGGGCGGGCGCACCGTCAACGTCGGCCGCTACGAGCACCGCCTCAGCCACACCCGCGCCCAGCAACAAGATCCGCGGTGGGTTGCCGACTACCGGGCCACCCGGCCCAAGGTCGAGCGCAAGCTGGCCCACCTGATGCGACACCACCACGGCGGACGCCGAGCCCGCATGCGCGGCACTACCAAGATCGACGCCGACTTCAACCTCCTCGCCGCCGCACACAATCTCGCCCGTCTGGCCAGGCTCGGGCTCCGCTTCACCGCCACAGGATGGGTCACAGCCACGCCATGACAGACCAACACGGCGCACCCAACCGACACCCGCGACCACCACAACAATCCAGACACCACGACCCACGAACAAACCCCCAGGAGCCCTAACAGCACGCACCACGAAACGGTTCACCAGCCCGACCACCGTCCGAAAAGGACGCCCCAGAGCACCTCGAATCACACCAGCCACCTAGGTGGGGAGGTGTCACATCGTCGCCAAAGGGACGGCCTCGTCCGCGAACTGGGTGTGGTAGAGCTCGGCATAGCGGCCGTCGGCTGCGAGCAGCTCGATGTGCGTACCCCGTTCGGCGATGCGGCCGTCCTCGACGACGAGGATCTGGTCCGCGGCCCGCACGGTGGACAGCCGATGGGCGATGATCAGCGCGGTGCGGTCGGCCAGCGCCTCGGTGAGTGCGGCCTGCACAGCGGCTTCGGACTCCGAGTCCAGGTG
>NZ_DASZCQ010000261.1:0-63537 GCF_035942955.1 Actinophytocola sp.
ACGCCGAGCGGGCCGCGGGCGCGCGCCGGGCGGACCTCGACCGCCGCAACGACGACGCCACCAACCGGGCCGCCGCCGTGTCCTCGGAGCTGCGTGAGTTTCTCACTGAGACTAACTCCGCGGTCGTCGCGCAGCAGCGCACCCAGCAGGAGCGCAATGCCGCGACCGCCGCCAACTGGCGGTCCTATCTGGACCGGCTCAAGGCCCTCGGCATCGTCCCGCCGAGCGCCGGGCAGCTGCGCGACCCGGCCCGCCTGCCGGCCGGGCTGGCCCCGCTGCCCGGGTCCGCCGGCCCCCAGCCCGGGGTGGCCCAGGTGACACTGCCCTCCGGCGAGCGGATCCTCGTCCTGCCCGCCGAGACCATCGCCGCGGTCAGCGCCGCCGTCGACGCCCTCGGCACGCCCTACGTGCCCGGCCAGGACGCCGTGGGCCCGGCCGCCTACTCGTGCGACGGCCTGATCCGCGCCGCCTACGCCGCGGGCGGCCGGTCCGTGCCGGCCTCCGCCGCCGATCAGCTGGCGTCCCTCACTCCGGTCCCCGCCCCCGACGCCCAACCCGGCGACCTGGTCTTCCTCGGCCCCGCCCGGTACGGCGTCCAGGGCGTCGGCATCCTGCTCGACCAGCACACGATGCTCGTCGCCGACGCCCGGCTGGCCGGCGTCGTCGTCGCCGACCTGCCCGCCGGCGACACCGTGCTCGGCATCGCCCGCCCAGCTCTCCCGCCGCGTGCTCCGGAGCCCGTGCCCCGGCCGTCCGACGGCGGCCTGACATGGCGCTGCGGCGGCGTCGAGCTGCCCCCGCGGGCCGCGGGGGAGGCCGCCGGCGCCTGGGGCGGTTACCCCAACGGTTTCATCCCGCTGACCGCGCTGTGCTCCATCGGCCTTGCCGGCCACGCCCTGCGCTGCGACGCCGCGCAGGCCTTCCGGGCGATGAGCGCCGCCTTCGCCGGGTCCTTCGGCCGCCCGCTGTGCGTCACCGACTCCTACCGCACCTTCGACTCCCAGGTCCGCCTCTACGGGATCAAGCCCGCGCTGGCCGCCATTCCCGGCACCAGCAACCACGGCTGGGGCCTGGCGGTGGACCTGTGCGGCGGCGCGCAGTCCTACGGCACCCCCGAGTACGCCTGGCTGGCCCGGTTCGCCCCGACCTTCGGCTGGTCCAACCCGCCGTGGGCGCTGCCCGGCCGGGGCCGCGAGGAGCCATGGCACTGGGAATACGTCGGCTGACCAGCCACAGTGTCAGATTCAACGTGAGGGCCGGGCTGGAAGCACTACTCGTCGTCGTCGGCCGGCGGCTGGCAGACACCGACCCCTCGGCGAGCCTTCGGCCCGGCCTCGGCGCCGGTAAGCCCTCACAGGCGGGTGCATGTCTGGCCGGCGTTCGAACATGTGACCGGAATTGTCGGTGGGGCGGCCTAGCCTGCGTGGCAGTGAAGGACCGTGCAGGAAGGAACCGCCATGTCTGCTCTGATCGTCGACTGTGACACCTGCGTCGTGCGGGGTCTGTCATGCCAGGACTGCGTCGTCAGCGTGCTGCTGGGGGCGCCCCCCAACGTGGAGCTCGACCCGTTCGAGCGGCGCGCCATCGACGTGCTCGCCGGAGCCGGTCTCGTGCCCCGACTACGGCTCATCCCCACCGAACCGGAGGAGAAAACTGCTTGACCAACCGCCGACACGCCCGGACGAAAACTGTCCATCGGTGAGCGGTCGGCAGCAGTCGACGAGCGGCACACGACCAGGTGAACGGGGGTGTAGCGGCGGTCACAGGCCGCAGTTGGTACTGCTCCAACGGGGTGTTCGCGGACGTTCGTCGCGTTTTTCGACGGGTCCGGTAGACGGGTTGACTCACGTTTCGTAACCTGTCCGAGATCTCGCGGCCGACGGCCGTCTACCCCGAGGACGGCGACGCGGGATCGCCGCTGATTCAGCCTTGTCGGGAGGCTGGACCGGAATCCCCCACGGTGGGGTGGAGCCCTGCAGCATGCGGGCTCGCCCCGTCAGCGGTCCGATGCCGAAGGAGACACCCGCCGACGTGGCGTCGCATCGAACGAAGCGCGCAGTCCGTGGAGCCGTCAGCATCTCCGCCGTGATCACGGCGGTGAGCTTCTCCCCCGTCCCGGCGCTCGCGCAGCCACCAGCCCAGCCCCCGCCCCCGAACAACGCGTCCGAGGCCCTCGCGCAGTACAAGGAGATCTCGGAGCAGGCGGAGAAGGCGAACGAAGACCTGCTCGCCGCCAAGGACGCCTTGGTGGCCCGGCAGGCCGACCTGGACAAGGCCACCGCCGACCTCGGCGTGGCCCAGCAGGCCGAACAGGCCGCCAAGGCCGAGGAGGAGAAGTTCCGCGGCACCGTGGACGCGCTGGCCAGCGCCTCCTTCCAGGGCGCCCGGTTCAACAAGATCTCCGCGCTGCTGACCGGTTCGTCGCAGCAGGAGTTCCTGGAGCGCGCGTCGGCGTTGAGCGTGCTCGCCCAGGAGAACCGCGAGGTGCTGGACAAGTTCACCAGCGCGGTCGACGCGGCCGCCGCGGCCCGCAACAGCGCGCTGGACGCCCAGCGCCGCTCGCAGGAGGCCAGGGACGCGGCCGAGAAGCTGGTCACCGACATCAACAACGCGGCGGCCGAGCTGGAGACCCGCAAGGAGGAGGCAAGGAAGGCCTACGACCGGCTCAGCGGCAACGACCGCAAGGCCCTCGTTGGCGAGCCGGACACCGGCGTCTACCTCGCGCCCCCCGGCGTCGCCGGCCGGGCGATGGAGGTCGCCCTCGCCCAGCGCGGCAAGCCGTACGTCTACGGCGCCGAGGGCCCGAACTCCTTCGACTGCTCCGGGCTGACCAGCTACGCCTACGCGCAGGCCGGCCTGACCATCCCGCGCTCCAGCCGCCAGCAGTACACGATCGGCAAGCCGGTCGCGTACGGCGAGTGGCAGCCCGGTGACCTGCTCTTCTACGGCGGCAGCGCGGGCAGCATCCACCACGTCGCCATGTACATCGGCGGCGGCCGGATCGTGCACGCCTCCACCTCCGGCGTGCCGGTGAAGACCGACACCGTCGCGGGCGGCGGCAGCGACTACTTCGGCGCCAAGCGCGTCGCCGGATAGCTGGATAGGGGACACTTTCTCGGGGCCGGCGGTGCGACCGCCGGCCCCGAGTCGTATGCGCCGTACCATCCACTCCCGTGACCGACAGACCCGCCCTTCGCGCCGTCCTTGGTGCGGCGGTGGCCGTGGCCATCGTCGGGGGGATCCACCTGGTCGCGATGCCGGCGAGCGAGCCGGTCGCGCCGCCGCCGGCCGGGCCGGGGCAGCCGCTGGGGGGCGTCACACCGGCCCTGCCGCCGGTCGACCTGATCGACATCGATCCGGCGCGCGAGGAGTCGGTCACCGAGCTGCTGCGCCGCCGGGCCGACGCGATCATGCGGCGGGACGAGGGCGCGTTCCTGGCCACCGTCGACCCCACCGCGGACGCCGAGTTCGTCGGCAAGCAGCGCGAGCTGTTCGCCAACCTGGCCGGGGTCGCCTTCGACGAGTGGACCTACCTCCTGCACGCCGACGAGTCGATCGATCTCTCCGCCGTGCCGTTCCCGCCGGCCAGCCCCGGCACCGACGAGCTGTGGGCACCGGCGGTGGAGCTGCGCTACGCCCTGCGCGGCGCCGATCTGCTCCCGACCACCCGCGGCATGGGCTACCTGTTCGCCCGCCGCGGCGACACCTGGTACCTCCGCTCGGACACCGCGCTCGACGAGCTTGGCCGGCGCACCTGGCGCGGCCCGTGGGATTACGCGCCCTGCCTGGTGACCGCGACGCGAACCGGCATCGTGCTGGCCCACCCGGGCAGCGAGCCGATGGCCGAGCGGCTCGCCAAGGAGCTGGACGCCGCCGTGCAGGCGGTCAGCGCGCTGTGGGGGACCGGCTGGTCGCAGCGGGTGGCCCTGATGCTGCCGGACAGCGTCGCCGAGATGCGCTCGCTGGTCGGCCCGGACTTCCCGGTCGAGTCGGTGGTCGCCGTCGCGGTGGCCGACCGGGTGGACACCAAGCGGCGTACGGTCGCCGGGCAGCGGGTGGTGCTCAGCCCGTCGGGGTCGCGGGCGCTGTCGGTCGCCTCGCTGCGGGTGGTGCTGCGGCACGAGATCCTGCACGTGGCCGCCCGCGCCGACACCGTGGACGGCGCGCCGATGTGGCTGCTCGAGGGGTTCGCCGACTACGTGGGCTACCGGGACAGCGGCATCACGCTGCCGCAGGGTGCGCCGGATCTGACCGACGTGGTCAGGCGGGACGGGCCGCCGCAGTCCCTGCCGGACGACGCCGCCTTCCACGCGCACGGCCGCGACCTCGACCTGGCCTACCAGCAGGCCTGGTCGATCGCCCGGTACGTCTCCGACCACTACGGGGAGGACCGGCTCGTCGCGCTCTACCGCAAGCTCGCCGGCGCCGGACCCGCGTCGGCAAGCGACACCGACGAGATCCTGCGCCAGGTGATCGGCCTGGACCGGGCCGGGCTGATCGCCGGCTGGCGGCAGTACCTGCTGGACACCATCGGGTGAAACGGCCCCGGGTAGGGTGCACGGAGTGCCGAGAACCCTGCTGGTGACCAACGACTTCCCGCCTCGACCGGGCGGGATCCAGTCCTACCTGCACGCGCTGGCCACCCGGCTGCCCGGGCACGACCTGATCGTCTACGCGCCGTCCTGGGAGTCGGGGACCGGTTCGCACCGCGAGTTCGACGCGGCCCAGCCGTTCGCGGTGGTGCGGCATCCCGGCACGCTGATGCTGCCGACACCCGTGATCGCAAGGCGGGCGAGCGAGATCATCCGGGCCGAGCGGTGCGAGTCGGTCTGGTTCGGCGCCGCCGCGCCCCTCGCCCTGCTGGCGCCGCGGCTGCGGGCGGCCGGGGCACGCCGGATCGTGGCGAGCACGCACGGCCACGAGGTGGGCTGGTCGATGCTGCCGGTCGGCCGGCAGGCGCTGCGCCGGATCGGGACGACCACCGACGTGGTCACGTTCGTCAGCCGCTACACCCGCTCCCGGTTCGCCTCGGCCTTCGGGCCGATGGCCGCGCTCGAGCACCTTCCGTCCGGAGTAGACATCGAGCAGTTCCAGCCGGACCGTTTGGGGCGCAAGGAGATCCGCGAGCGATACGGTCTCGGCGACCGGCCGGTGGTGGTGTGCGTTTCCCGGCTGTGGCCGCGCAAGGGCCAGGACATGCTGATCAGGGCGCTGCCGGTGATCCGGCGCCGGGTGCCCGACGCGGCCCTGCTGCTCGTCGGCGGCGGCCCCTACCAGGGCAGGCTGATCGCGCTGGCCGAGCAGCTCGGCGTGGCCGGGCACGTGGTGCTCACCGGCCGGGTCCCCTGGGCGGAGCTGCCCGCCCACTACGTCGCCGGCGACGTGTTCGCCATGCCCTGCCGCACGCACGGCCGCGGCCTCGACGTCGAGGGCCTCGGCATCGTCTACCTCGAGGCGTCCGCGTCCGGCCTGCCCGTGGTGGCCGGCCGCTCCGGCGGCGCCCCGGAAACCGTCCTGCCCGGCGTCACCGGCCACGTGGTCGACGGCCGCCAGCTCGACCAGATCGTCGACACCGTCGGCGGCCTCCTCGTCGACCCGGACCGCGCCGCCACCCTGGGCGAAGCCGGCCGCCGCTGGGTCTCCGACCACTGGCGCTGGGACCGCATCGCCGCCCGCCTGTCCGCCCTCCTCGACGGCCGGCTCGCACCGCCGCTCTAGCCCCGGTCCCGTGGTGTGCAAAGAGGCCGCGGGCCAGACCACTGCAACGATCGGGTCCGCGGATCGCGCGACACATCGATCCCCCGTGGGCGGCCACCATACGGATAGACCGTCCGACGACGATGAACCGCCCTGTATGCCCGCACAGTCACGTCATCCCGCGTACTCGGCTCGGTCGCGGCAATGCGCCGGAGGCCTGGCCGTTGGCACCGGGTCGCCGGGTCTCCGACAGATTGCCGGGGTTGCACGATGGTTGCCGGACCCGACCCGGCGAGTGTTTCCCCCGGCGAGTTCGTCAGCTCGGGTCCGGCAATGCCGGTGGACGGATCACCGGGGATGAGCGGCGGCCCGCGCCGCGCGCTCGGCGCGGCCCGCCCCCCATGCGCGTTCCCGACCCGCCAACTTGGTTTCTTACCGCGGGACCGCCCAGCTCTCGATGGCGGAGAAGTCCTCGACCGGCGCGGGTGTGGGCTCGGGCACGGGTGGCACCAGTAGCTGCAGGAGTTCATCTCCGGCAAGGGGTTCGAGGGTGGTGATGCCTTCGGCGAGGGCGGTGGCGGAGGCTTGGAGGGTGAGGCGGTGGATTTCCGATGCCAGGTGGGTGGGGGCGAGGCGGAGGGCGGCGTCGGTGAGGTCGAGGCCGATCAGCTGACCGTCGAGGTTGACGGTGACCGAGATGCCGTGCTCTGTTGCGCGGGCGGTGATTCGGGCGAGGCGGTCGAGCAGGCCGTCGGCGCGGTCGTCGAGTGCGGCGCTGGCGGCGATCAGCTCGTCGATGGTCAGGGTGGCCGGGGCCATCAGACCCTCCAGGTGGGCGGGGTGGTGGTTTCGACCCGCTCCGCCAGGTCGGGGTCGGTGGGCAGGCCGATGATCGTGAGCGCGTCGGCGAGGGCGTGCCGGGTGCGCTGGTTGGCCCGCGCGGTGGCCTCGGCGACGGCGTCGAGGATGGTTGTGGCGAGGGTGCGGGCGCCGAGGGCCGTCGCGCGGTCGGAGAGGGTGAGGGCGGACAGGGCGCCGCCGGGGTGGACCTCGACGGTGACGGGTCCGCGGCGGGCCGTGCCGGTGATCTCGTGGTTCATCGGGGGTGGACTCCGCCGTAGAAGGTCGAAGGGGACAGGGTGTGGGGCACCCGCTGGACCCGGTCGCTGGAGTTGCCCTCGATCAGCGTGACCGTGTTGCCGTGCACGGATTCCACGATCCCGATGTGGGTGCTGGTGCTGGTGCTCTGCGGGCCGGTGCCGAACAGCAGCACGTCGCCGGGGCGCACCTCGTCGAGGTGCTTGCTGTTGTACGCCAGGCCGTGGCGCTGGCCCCAGGTGTAGACGTCGCCGGTGAACGGCAGGATCGGAATGTCCACACCGGACTTTCGCCAGACCCAGGTGGCGAACGACGAGCACCAGGCGGCCGCGGGGCCGTACTTGTTGCTGTTGCCGGGACCTTCGTGGTAGCCGAGTTGGCTCCGCGCCACCTTCTTGATCTTGTTTCGCAGGCCGGACCGGGTCTTCTGGTTGCCACCGGGGTGCTTCGGCCGGCGGTCCGGGCGTTTGTCCGGGCGCCGCTCGCGCCGCTCACCCTGCCGGCGCCGGCGCTGCGGGTCGACGATGCCGTCGTGCTCGACGGCGCGCTCGAGGGCCGTCAGCTGTTTGGCCGACTCCCGCAGCTGGTGCTGCGCCGCGCCGAGGTGCTTGGCGGATTCGCTGGTATAGGTCCGTACCAGGTCGACCACCTGACCCACCGCGCGCACCAGCGCCGCTTGGGCGCCCGCGCCCTTCACCGCGAGCCCGGCGTCGAGGGCCTGCGCCGCCTTCGTCGTGTACTCCTCGACCAGCCGGACGACCGCTCGATGGTTACCGTCCACAGCGGACGCCGCGGCCGCGACGATCTCCGCGCCGCGGCCGGCGGACGTCGCGGTGACGTCCAGCGATCGGGTCATCCGCCGGGCCCGCCGGTCGAACGCGGTGGCGTTGGCGCCGGTCCAGTGGCTGGTCGCGGTGGCGGCGCCGGCCTTGTGCTCGTCGCGGTGCTCGGTCAGCGCCGTCGCGGCGGCGGTGAGCGCCTCCTGGGCCAGCAGCGCGTCCTCGGCCTTGCCGGCGAGCCGGTTGCGGTGCTCGATCAGCTGACCGGCGACCTTGCGCGCGATGAGCCTGGTGTCCAACGTGACGTCCTTACGTGAGCAGGTTCATGAGGTCCTCGGCCAGCTCCTGGTCGTCGCGGCGGTAGCCGCGCGCGGTCTTGGCGACCCCGTCGCTGAGCTTGTCCGCGTTGCGCGCCACGCCGTGCACCTGGTGCTCGAGCGCGCCGGCGAAGCGGTTGAGCGCGGCCGCGAAGCCGGTCTCCTTGCCGATCTTGCCGAAGCCGTCCTCGGCGATCGTTTGCACCGAGTTGATCTTCCGCTTGGCCAGCCGGTGCAGCTCCTCGGCCAGGTTCCTTGTCTGCCGCACGTAGCCGGTGAGCTCGTCGGTGGCAATGCTGAAGCCCTGTTCCACGCCGCTCACGATGGCGGGTCCATGCGCGGCGCGGCCACCGGTCGTGCACGGGTGAGCAGCGGGGTTGCTCAGACGGAGTGGACCGGGATCCCGATGCCGCGGAAGAAGTGGCCGAGCCGTTCGGGCACCGGCGCCCCCACGGCGACCACCGACGTGCACCGCCCGCCGAGCGCGACCCGCAGCTTGGGGTAGACGAACTTGCTTGCCATCAGGTGCTTTCCACGCAGCGTCACGGCCGGTCCGAACCCGTCGAGCGCGCGGCTGAACTCCACCGCGACGGCCTCGGCGGCGTCGAAGAACCGGCCCCGGTCCTCGGCGTGTGCCCGGCGCCGGGCCGCGTCGTGCACCTGCGCCAGCAGCGCCGGCTCGGTGACCACCACGGTCGGCCGGAACGTGCCGAGGTCGGCCAGCGGGTCGTCGGCATTCGGGCTGTGCGCCAGCGTGGTTCTGGTGTACACGCAGCACAACGCCATGACCCTGGCCACCACGTCGGTCAGCGGCACCCGGATCAGCATCGAGTTGCCGGCGCCGAACCACCGGTCGGCATGCCGGGCGATCGTCGACCGCACCCGGCCGAGCAGCGCGCGGTGCGACAGCGTGCCCGGCCCGTCGGGGCCGTAGACCAGCGTCGCGACGTCGTCGCTGCGCACCCCCAGCCGCCGGGCGTGCGCCTCGGCGTCGTCGACCCGCCGGCCAAGCTCGGTCAGCTCGGCGCCGAGCCGCCACACCGGGATCTCGGTGCGCGGCCGCACCAGCTCGCGGTGCGCCTCGGTCTCCACCACGACCGCCCTGGCGTCCGAATCGGACAGGATGAACGCGGCCCGCTCGGCCGGCGCCCCGTCGGTGATCGGCACCGTGACGCAGCCCGCGGCCCAGATCGCGAAGTCGATCAGCGACCACTCGTACCGGGTGCCGCACAGCAGCCCGATCCGGTCGCCCGGCCGCATCCCGGCCGCGATCAGTCCCTTTGCGACGGCCAGCACCTGGGCGGCGAAGTCCCGCGCGGTGACGTCCAGCCAGGAATGATCAGCCCGGCGGCGAAAGCTGATCGCGTCCCCGAACCGCTCCGCGTTCGCCCAGACCATGTCGGTCAGGCTCTCCTGATCGGTGACCGACACCCCAGCACTAGGCACGCACCGTAACCTACAACTGTCACAGTTCAACATGAGGGCAGGGCTGGCAGCGCTACTCGCCGTTGTCGGCTGGCGGTTGGCGGACACCGACCCCTCGGCGAGCCTCGGGCCGGCCTCGGCGCCGGTAAGCCCGCACAGGACAACCTATGCTGGCCGCGTGCCCGATCTGGACGTCGTCGACGAGACGTTTCTCGCCGTGCCGCCGAAGCAGGTGGCCGCGGTGTTCGCCGAGCCCGCGACCTGGCGGCGGTTCTGGCCCGACCTCGAGCTCGAGGTCTACGCCGACCGCGGCGACGAGGGCCTGCGCTGGACCGTCCGCGGCGCGCTGGTCGGCACCATGGAGGTCTGGCTCGAGCCGATGCTCGACGGCACGGTGCTGCACTACTTCCTGCGGGCCGACCTGCCCGCCGCCCCGCCCCGCCCGCGGGCGATGCGACGCGAGCGCACCCGCCGCCAGCTCGCCGCGAAGTCCGTGGCCCTCGACCTGAAGCTGGAGCTGGAGAACGGCCGCCGGCCGGGCTTCCCGCCGGACCTGACGTAGGGTCGGTGGACGTGCGCGTTCATGTGGTGTCCGATGTGCATGGCAATGCGGACGCCCTGGCCAGGGCCGGGCAGGGGGCCGACGCGCTCGTCGTGCTGGGGGATCTGATCGACTTCGTCGACTACCACGACCATTCCCGCGGCATCCTCGGTGCGGTGTTCGGGCCCGAGAAGGTGGCCACCTTCGCCAAGCTGCGCAGCGAGCGGCGGCACCACGACCTTGCCGCGTACGCCACCTCGCTGTGGACGAGCCTGACCGATCCGGCGGCCGTGGTCGAGGATGCCATCCGGGACCAGTACCGCACGCTGTTCGGCGCCATGACCGCGCCGACCTTCGCCACGCCCGGCAACGTCGACGCGCCCGCGCTGTGGCCGGAGTTCGCCGGCGAGGGGGTGCGGGTGCTGGACGGAGAGGTCGCCGAGATCGGCGGGCTGCGGTTCGGCTTCGTGGGCGGCGCGCTGATCCCGACCAACGTGATCAGGCGGCGGCGCGGCGGAGGGTTCCGGCCGTACCTGCGGACCGAGGAGGACTACGCCGCGGCGGTCGAGCGGCTCGGCGCGGTCGACGTGGTGTGCAGCCACATCCCGCCCGACGTTCCCGAGCTGACCTACGACGTGGTGGCCCGCCGGCCGGAGTACGGCTCGGCCGCGCTGCTGCGCCTGATCCGCCGGCACGCGCCGCGCTGGTCGGTGTTCGGTCACGTCCACCAACCGCTGGCCGAGCGGATGCGGGTGGCGCGCACCGAATGCGTGAACGTGGGCCACTTCCAGCGAACCGAGCGGCCGTACGTGCTGCGCTGGTGACCGGGTAGCCTCCCGGCATGGCCGATGAGTCCACTCAGTCGATCGTGGTCGATGCCCCGCCCGCGGCGATCATGGCGGTGATCGCGGACTTCGCCGAGTACCCGGAGTGGGCCAAGGCGGTCAAGAAGACCGAGGTGCTGGAGACCGGACCGGACGGCAAGGCCCAGCAGGTGCGCTTCACCCTGGACGCCGGGCCGTTCAAGGACGTCTACACGCTGTCCTACGACTGGGCCGACGACGGGCTGTCGGTGAGCTGGACCCTGGTCAAGGGCCAGATGCAGCGGGCCCAGGAGGGCACCTACCGGCTCACCCCGGAGGGCGACTCGACCCGGGTCACCTACACGCTGTCGGTGCAGCTCGTGGTCCCGATGATCGGCCTGTTCCGGCGCAAGGCCGAGAAGGTGATCATGGACACCGCCCTCAAGGAGCTCAAGCGCCGCGTCGAGGGCAACTAGGCTCCCGCCTTGCGAATCCTGCTGTTCACCGGGAAGGGCGGGGTGGGCAAGACCACCCTCGCCGCGGCGACGGCCGCCCGACTGGCCGCCGGCGGGCACAAGGCGCTGGTCGTGTCGACCGATCCCGCGCACTCCCTTGCGGACGCGTTCGGCGTACCGCTCAGTGCCGATCCGTCCGAAGTGGATAGTTTGCTGTTCGCGGCCCATGTGGACAGTAGGAGACTCGTCGACCAATCGTGGCGAGAGCTGCGGGCGCAGCTGAGGACCGTGCTCACCGGCGCCGGGCTCGACGAGCTGGACGCCGAGGAGCTCACCGTGCTGCCCGGCGTCGACGAGCTGCTCGCGCTCACCGAGGTGGCCCGGCTGGCCGGCACCGGCCCGTGGGAGGCCGTGATCGTCGACTGTGGACCGACCGCGGAGACGCTGCGGCTGCTCGCCCTGCCCGACGCGATCGCCGGCTATCTCAACCGGACCCACTGGAAAGGCGTTGCCGGCGCCGCCGGGCGGCTCGCCGCGCATCTCGCGTCGCTGCGTCGGCTGCTGGCCGATCCGGACGTCGCCGCCGTGCGGCTGGTGCTGACCCCGGAGCGGATGGTCCTCGCCGAGACCCGGCGCACGCTCACCGCGCTGGCCCTGCGCGGCATCCACGTCGACCGGCTGGTGGCCAACCGGCTGGTGCCGAGGGCGCGGAAATGGGGCGGGCCGGCGGCGAGCTGGCTGCGGACCCGGCGCGCCGAGCAGGACGCGGTGCTGGCGGAGCTGGCCGCGTCGACCCCGCTCCCGGTGCAGGTGGTCGAGCACCGGGCCGCCGAGCCGGTCGGGCGTGCGGCGTTGCTGGAGCTGGCCGCGGAGCTGTACGCCGGGTCCGAGCCACTGGAGCGCAGGCACGATCCGGCCCCGCTGCTGCGGGTGCGGACCGCCGGGTCGGGCTACGAGCTGACCGTCGCGATTCCGCTGTCCGACGCGGCGGACCTGGACCTGGCCAGGGTCGGCGACGACCTGGTGATCACCGTGGACGGGGTGCGCCGCCTCGTCGCCCTTCCGGTGCTGCTGCGGCGTTTCGCGGTCACCGACGCCGAGGCCGACGCGGGCGGGCTGGTGCTGCGGTTCCAGCCGGACGGGGCCGGGCGGTGACCGCCGCCGAGGGTCCCGGCTCGCGGCTGGTCGAGGAGCTGCGGCTGCTGCTCGACGCGGTGGCCGAGCGGGCCGGGCCGTGGCTGGACCGGGTCGCGGCCGGCGCCCACGACGAGCACGCCGACCTCGCGGGTGCGGGGACCTGGTGCCCGGTGTGCGCGGTGCTCGCGTTGATCAAGGGGGAGTCCTCCTCGGAGCTGGCGGCGCGCAGCCTGGAGCGGGCGGCCGATCTCGTGGCGCTGCTGCGTGCCGTGCTCGCCGACCGGTGGGAGCCCGGCGTGCCGCACATGCCCGGCTTCCGGCCGCCGCCGCGCCCGTCCAAGCGGGTCCAGCGGATTCCCGTGCGCCGCAAGGGAAAACCGGATTGAGGCGGACCATCGGCGTGGACGTCGGGGGCACCAGCGTCCGGGCTGGGGTCGTGGACCGCTACGGGACCGTGCTGGACACCGCGCGGGCGCCGACGCCGGCCGGGGAGGCCGCCCTCGAGGAGGCGGTCGCCGCGGTCGTCGGCGCCCTGCTGGCCCGGCACCGGGTGAGCGCGGTCGGCCTTGCGGTGGCCGGGTTCGTCACCGCCGACCACCGCTCGGTGATGTTCGCCCCGCACCTGGCCTGGCGCAACGCCCCGGTCGCCGACCGGGTGGCCGATCGGCTCGGCCTACCCGTCGTCCTCGAGCACGACACCAACGCCGCGTTGCACGCCGAGTACCGGTTCGGCGCCGCGCGCGGCGCCCGGGTCGCCGTGCTGGTCGCGATCGGCACCGGCATCGGCGGAGCGCTGCTGCTCGACGGCACCCTGTTCCGCGGCGCGCACGGCGTCGCCCCCGAGTTGGGCCACCTGTGCCTCGTGCCCGGCGGCCGACCCTGCTCGTGCGGCAAGTACGGCTGCTGGGAGCGCTACTGCAGCGGCACCGCGCTGTCCGCCACCGCCGTCGAGCTGCTCGCCCGGCACCCCGGCCGCTCCACCGTGCTGGCCCGCGAGGCCGCCGGCGACTCCCGCGCGGTGACCGGCCGCAAGGTGGCCGCCGCCGCCCGCGACGGCGACCCGCTCGCCAAGCTCGCCATGGCCGAGCTGGCCAGCTGGCTGGGCAAGGGCCTGTCCCTGGTCGCCGACATCTACGACCCGGAGATCGTCGTCATCGGCGGCGGCGTCTCCGAGTCGGCCCCGCTGTTCCTCGACGACGCCCGCGACCACTACAAGTCGACCATCACCGGCGCCGGCTACCGCCCCCTTGCCCGCATCCGCACCGCCCAGCTCGGCGACGACGCCGGCCTCGTCGGCGCCGCCACTCTCGCCGCCGAACTGGATTAGGGCCAGTTCGGTGAGGTCTTGGTCCTGCCAACCGCACCTCAGGGGACCGTGACGGCGCCCAGCGACAATCAACCTGGCACCCGCACCATCCGCTGGAACGCAACAACAGCAGTTAATTCCGGAGAGGCGGAACAGCTAGACCTGGGCGCCGTTGTCGGTGGGGGGTGTGCGGCGGATGCGGAGGAACAGCAGACCGAAGCCCGAGGTCAGGGCGAGCAGGGCGATGGGGGTGCCGATCCGGCGGTCCAGGCCGATGAGGTCGGGGATGAGGAGCAGGACGCCGGCCACGACGAGGAGCAGCGCCACGATCGTCAGCGGGCGCAGGCGGGGGAGTGGGGGTGGCTCGGGCGGGACGTAGTGCTCGTCGTCGGTGCCCCAGGACCAGTCCCACTCGGTGTCGTGGCCGCGCCAGGCCGCGATCGGGGCGGTGGGCTCGCCGAGGGGGGCGGTCTGCTCGCCGGCCGTCTCGATGCGGTCGGTGTCCTCGAGCGCGCTCGCCTTGAGCGGGTGGGTGAGATCCTCGGTACGTTCGGTGGCGTTGTCGAGGTCGGCCCCGAGACCCTCTCGCTCGAGGTCGGCCACGATCGCGGCGAACGCGGCGTCGACGTCCTCGGGTCGATCCGACACCTCGGCCTCCTCGCAGCACCCGGGCCGGTGGTTGGTGATGTGCCCATCGTCGCATGAACTCACCCCCGCTTGGCCAGTCGCCAGGGGATGTTTCGTTGTTATGTACCGTGTTACGTGTCCGGCTCGGGATTGTGCCAGGCAGTGGGCCTTCGTAGGCTCGTCGAGCGGACGGGGGTCGGTGGGACGAGAACGGGAGGCGCGTGTCGCGGTGCTGTATTGGCTCATGAAGCGGGTGTTCCTCGGCCCGCTGCTGCACCTGTTCTTCCGGCCGCAGATCGAGGGCGCGGAGAACATCCCTGACCAGGGCGGTGCGATCCTGGCCAGCAACCACCTCGCCGTGGCCGACTCCTTCTTCCTGCCGCTCAAGGTGCGCCGCCGGGTGACCTTCCCGGCCAAGCTGGAGTACTTCACCCAGCCCGGCATCAAGGGCAAGCTCAAGAAGTGGTTCTTCACCGGCTGCGGGCAGATCCCGATCGACCGCTCCGGTGGCGCCGCCGCACAGGCCGCGCTGGACACCGGCGTCCGCCTGCTGCGCGAGGGGCACCTGCTCGGCATCTACCCGGAGGGCACCAGGTCGCCGGACGGACGGCTGTACAAGGGCAAGACCGGGCTGGCCCGGATGGCGCTCGAGGCCAGGGTGCCGGTGATCCCGGTGGCCATGTTCGACACCGACAAGGTCAACCCGATCGGTTCGAAGATGTGGAAGCCGCACAAGGTCCGGATCAAGGTCGGCAAGCCGCTGGACTTCTCGCGGTACTACGGCCTCGCCGGGGATCGGTTCGTCGAGCGGTCGATCACCGACGAGATCATGTACGCGCTGATGGAGCTGTCCGGTCAGGAGTACGTGGACATGTACGCCGCCAAGGCCAAGGAGCTGATGGGCTTCGCGGCCACCGGCCCGCTGGTGCCGCGGCAGAAGTCGTCCGCCGACGCCGACCGGATCTCGGAGATCAAGGCGGGCTGAGGCTTCGCCGATGCGTTTCTTCTACGACACCGAGTTCATCGAGGATGGGGTGACCATCGACCTGGTGTCGATCGGTGTCGTCGACGAGAACGGGCGCGAGTTCTACGCGGTGTCCACCGAGTTCGACGCGTCCAAGGCCGGCGGCTGGGTGCGCGAGCACGTGCTGGCCAAGCTGCCGCCGCCGGCCGACCCGGCGTGGTGCGACCGCAAGACCATCCGCGAGCGATTGATCAAGTTCCTCAGCCCGCACGGCGAGAAGGTCGAGCTGTGGGCCTGGTTCGCCGCCTACGACCACGTCGCGCTCGCCCAGTTGTGGGGCGACATGCCGGCGCTGCCGAGGGCGCTGCCGCGGTTCACCCGGGAGTTGCGGCAACGCTGGGAGGACGTCGGCAAGCCGCCCCTTCCGGTACCGCCCGACGACGCGCACGACGCGCTCGCCGACGCCCGACACAACCTCGCCCGCTGGCGGGTGATCGAGGCCGAGCGCGTTCGCCGAGGATTTCCCGCCACTTAACCGGGGTCGGTTGCTGCACCGATCAAGCTGGTGGGACCCTGGCGGCGGAACAGCGTGGTTCAGTTTTGGGGCGAGTCTGTCTCGAGCCGCTTGATGGAGGATGGCGCACATGCGCGTTGGCTTGCTCACCGGTGGTGGTGACTGTCCGGGGTTGAACGCCGTGATCAGGGCGGTGGTTCGCAAGGGAATCGAGACGTACGAGTGGGACGTCGTGGGGTTCCGCAACGGCTGGCAGGGTCCGCTCGAGGGCAACCTGCGGCCGCTGGGGCTCACCGACGTCGAGGACATCCTGGCTAGGGGCGGCACGATCCTCGGTTCGTCGCGGACCAACCCGTACCGCGACGAGGGCGGTGTCGACCGGATCAAGGGCGTGCTGGCCGAGCACCAGGTGGACGCGCTGATCGCGATCGGCGGCGAGGACACCCTCGGGGTGGCCAAGCGGCTCACCGACGACGGCGTCGGCGTCGTCGGCGTGCCGAAGACCATCGACAACGACCTGGCCGCCACCGACTACACGTTCGGCTTCGACACGGCGGTGCACATCGCGACCGAGGCGATCGACCGGCTGCGCACCACGGCCGAGTCGCACCACCGAGCGCTGGTGGTCGAGGTGATGGGCCGGCACGCGGGTTGGATCGCGCTGCACTCCGGGCTGGCCGGCGGCGCCAACGTGATCCTGGTGCCGGAGCGGCCGTTCAGCGTGGAGAAGGTCGTCGAGTGGGTGAAGCGGCGCTTCGAGCGGCAGTTCGCGCCGATCATCGTGGTGGCCGAGGGCGCGGTCCCGGAGGGCGGCGCCGAGGTGCTGGCCCGCGGGGAGAAGGACGCGTTCGGCCACGTCGCGCTCGGCGGCATCGGGGCCTGGCTGGCCGACGAGATCGCCAAGCACACCGGCGCCGAGTCGCGGGCCGTGGTGCTCGGCCACACCCAGCGCGGCGGCACCCCCACTGCCTACGACCGGGTGCTGGCCACCCGGTTCGGGCTGCACGCGGTGGACGCGGTCCGGGACGGCGACTTCGGCGTGATGGTCGCCCTGCGCGGCACCGACATCGTGCGGGTCAAGCTGGCCGAGGCCACCGCCGAGCTGAAGACCGTGCCGCTGGAGCGCTACGAGGAGGCCGAGGTCTTCTTCGGCTAGGTAATGGACCAACGCGTGAGGTCTTGGTCCTGCCAATCGCAGCTCAGGGGTACCGTGACGGCACCCAGCCACAATCAACCTGACAACCGGACCGCTCGCTGGGACGCAACAACCGCATAAAAATCCCGGAGAGGCGGAATGGCCGACGAGTTGCTGTGGGCCGGGGCGGACGCGCAGGCGGCCGCGTTGCGGGACGGCGCGGTGTCGTCGCCCGAGCTGACCGCGGCGGTGCTGCGCCGGATCGAGGCGCTCGACCCGAGCCTGAACGCGTTCCGGATCGTCTACGCCGAGCAGGCCGGGCGGGCCGCGGCGGCCGCGCAGGAGCGGATCGACGCGGGGGAGCGCACGCCCCTGCTCGGCGTGCCGGTGGCGGTCAAGGACGACCTCGACGTCGCCGGCGACGTGACCGGCATGGGCGGGCGCCCGCAGTTCCCGCCCGCCGAGCAGGACAGCCCGGCCGTGGCCCGGTTGCGCTCGGCCGGCGCGGTGATCGTCGGGCACACGCGCACCCCGGACCGCTGCCTGTGGCCGTTCACCGAGTCGCTGACCCACGGCGCGACCCGCAACCCGTGGCACCTCGACCACACCCCCGGCGGCTCGTCTGGCGGTTCGGCCGCCGCGGTGGCCGCCGGGATCGTCGGCGTGGCAACGGGTTCCGACGGCGGGGGGTCGATCCGCATCCCGGCGGGGGCGTGCGGCATCTTCGGCCTCAAGACCACCCGCGGGCTCATCGACACCGGCCCGGAGGAGCACTGGCACGGGCTGGCGGTGATCGGCCCGCTCGGCCGCCGGGTCGCCGACGCCGCCGCCATGCTGGACGTGGTCGCCGACGTGCGGGCCGCGCTCGGCGACGGCGAGTCCGGCACCTACCGGGCCGCGGCCGACGCCGACCCCGGCCGGCTGCGGATCGCGCTGTCCTGGCGCACGCCGCTTGGCAACCCGCCGATGGAGGCGCAGCGCAAGCGGGCCGCCGAGGACGCCGCCGAGCGGCTCAGCGCGCTCGGCCACGACGTGGTCGTGGCCGACCCGCCGCTCGGCGCCCGGCCGTCCCCGCAGTTCCTGGTCCGCTGGCTGCGCGGGGTGGCCGACGACGTGGCCGGCCTGCCGCACCCGGAGTGGCTGGAGCCGCGCACCCGGCGGATCGCCGCGCTCGGCCGCCGAGTCCCGGACCGGACGCTGGCCTGGGCCCTGGCCGCCGAGTCCGATTTGGACAGTCGGATGCAGGGGTTCTTCGCCGACTACGACGTCATCCTGCAGCCCGGGTGGACCCGGCGGCAGCCGCGGATCGGCCGGTACCACGGCGCCGGGGTGGCCAACACGCTCGCCGGCGTCTCCATGGGGATCCCGTACTTCCCCACCTGGAACGTGCTCGGCTACCCGGCGGCCGCGGTGCCGGTCGGCCGCGACTCCGCGGGCCTGCCGATCGGCGTCCAGCTCATAGGCCCGGCCTTCTCCGAGCGGCTGCTGCTGTCCCTCGCCGGCCAGTACGAGCGCGCCCACCCGTGGACGGGCGACCGGCCCCCGCTGTAGTGCTCAATCACGAGCCGGCGGCCAGATCTCGGCGCTCTGCACGTACCGCATCGCCTCGATGAACTCGGGTGCCGCGGCCCGGCGCGCCAGCTCGTCGGCGTCCGGCTCGGCGACGCGCTGCTGGATCCACCAGAGGTTGCCAAGCGGGTCGCGTACCCGCCCGACCCGGTCGCCCCAGAACAGCTCGGTCAGCTCGGTCACCGGGGTGGCCCCGGCCGCCAGCGCCCGCCGGAACACCGCGTCGCCGTCTTCGACGTACAACCGGAGGAACCCCGGGGTGTCCGGCCATTCCGGGCGGGCGTCGAACATCATCACCACCGCGCCGCCGATCACCACCTCGGCGTGGCCGATGCTGCCGTCCTCGTTGTGCACGCGGGCCTTCTCCTCGGCGTCGAACGCCATCGTCACGAAGTCGATCAGCCGGGCGGTGTCCTTGGAGATCAGCCAGGGCGTCACGGCGGTGTAGCCGTCGGGAATCGGTTTGATCGTGTTCATGCCGGCCACGGTATCGGCCATGTAGGTCAGAATCTGTCCTACATCGCTGGCATTCTTGACGCCGTGAGTGAGACGTCGGCCCGGCTGCTCGCCCTGCTGTCCCTGCTGCAGACCCCGCGCGAGTGGTCGGGCGGCGAGCTGGCCGAGCGCCTCGGGGTCAGCCGGCGCACGATCCGCCGGGACGTCGAGCGGCTGCGCGACCTCGGCTATCCGGTGCAGGCCACGATGGGCGCCGACGGCGGGTACCGGCTGGGCGCGGGCGCGGCCATGCCGCCGCTGCTGCTCGACGACGAGGAGGCGGTGGCGATCGCGGTCGGCCTGCGCACGGCCGCCGCGCACGCCGTCGGCGGCATCGAGGAGGCGTCCGTGCGGGCGCTGGCCAAGCTCGAGCAGGTGCTGCCGTCCCGGTTGCGGTACCGGGTCGGCGCGCTGACCACCGCCACCGTCCCGATGCTGGCCTGGAACCGGCCGACCGTCGAGCCCGCAGCGCTGACCCTGCTGGCCACCGCCATCGCCAACCGGGAGCGGCTGCGCTTCGCGTACCGGGGCGCCGGCGGCGCCGAGAGCCGGCGGCACCTCGAGCCGCACCGCCTGGTCTCCGCCGGCCGCAGGTGGTACCTCGTCGGCTTCGATCTCGACCGCAACGACTGGCGGATCTTCCGGGTCGACCGGATCTCCGCGCCCGCGGCGACCGGAGCCCGGATCACCCCGCGCAAGCTGCCCGCCGAGGACGCCGCCGCGTTCGTCACACGCACGCTGTCCGGGCTCGCCCCGGTCTACCGCGCGGAGGCCACCCTGCACGCGCCGATCGAGCGGATGGCCGCCCGCCTCGGCGACGGCGCGGTCGACCTCGAGCCGATCGACGAGCACAGCTGCCGGCTGCGCGGCCACACCGACACCCTGGACTGGCTCGCGCTGCGGCTGGCGACGCTGGGCTGCGAGTTCGAGGTGCACGAGCCGCCCGAGCTGATCGATTACCTGCGGGCGCTCTGCGACCGGGTCAGCCGGGCGGCCGGTACGGCGGAAGGGCCCAGTCCCAGGCCGGCATCGGCGACTCGGCGGGCGCCTCGACGCCCGGCTGGGAGAGCATGACCGCCATCCGGGTGCCCCACTCCAGATAGCCCACGAACGACGCCCGGAACTCCGGGTCGTCCGGCAGCCCGACCTCGTCGGCGGTGTCCAGCAGCAGGGCCAGCCACCGCCGGCGATGCTGCTCGGTCAGCGCCCGGCCGAGGTGGCGCCTGACCATGTGGGCGTGCCCGCCGCGCGTGGTCGAGTAGTCCTTGGGCCCGCCGAAGACCTCGCCCAGCCAGGCCGCAACGTGCTCGGGTGCTCGGGATCCATGCCGGCGAACACCGGAGCGAGCAGGTCGTCGGCCCGCACCCGCTCGTAGAACCGCTCGAACAGCTTCCGCAGGGCCGCGGCGCCGCCCGCCCACTCGTACAGCGTCGGGGTCACGCGGAGAACGCAATCACCCCGGCCCGTCACGATCAAGTCATTACCTCCTACCCTTGGCATGTGAACTGGACCGTGGACGTGCCGGTGGACACGCTGCCCGAGCTGCCCCCATTGCCCCCGACGTTGCGAACCCGGCTCGACGACGCGCTCGCCCGGCCGGCCGCCCAGCAGCCGGAGTGGCCCGACCCGGAGCTGGTGCGCCAGGTCCGCACCGTGCTGGAGAGCGTCCCGCCGATCACCGTGCCCGCCGAGATCGACCGGATGCGCGAGCGGCTGGCCGAGGTCGCCCTCGGCGAGGCGTTCATGCTGCAGGGCGGGGACTGCGCGGAGACGTTCGCCGACAACACCGAGCCGCACATCCGGGGCAACGTCCGCACGCTGCTGCAGATGGCCGTCGTGCTGACCTACGGCGCGAGCATGCCGGTGGTCAAGGTCGGCCGGTTCGCCGGCCAGTACGCCAAGCCGCGCTCGAAGCCGACCGACCACCTGGGACTCCCGGCGTACCGCGGCGACATCATCAACTCGCTGGTGGCCACGCCCGAGGCGCGGGTCCCCGACCCCGGCCGCATGATCCGCGCCTACGCCAACGCCGGCGCGGCGATGAACCTGCTGCGCGCGCTCACCGCGGCCGGCATGGCCGACCTGAGCAACCTGCACGAGTGGAACAAGGACTTCGTGCGCATCTCGCCGGCCGGGCAGCGCTACGAGGCCCTGGCCACCGAGATCGACCGGGGCCTGCGGTTCATGGCGGCCTGCGGCGTGCAGGACAGCACCCTGCACACCACGGAGATCTTCGCCAGCCACGAGGCGCTGCTGCTGGACTACGAGCGCGCCATGCTCCGGCTGGACACCACCGGCGACGAGCCAAGGCTGTACGACCTGTCCTCGCACTTCCTGTGGGTCGGGGAGCGGACGAGGCAGCTCGAGGGCGCCCACATCGCCTTCGCCGAGCTGCTGGCCAACCCGATCGGCGTCAAGATCGGCCCGACCACCACGCCGGATCAGGCCGTGGAGTACGTCAAGCGGCTCGACCCGCACCGGGTTCCCGGACGGCTGACGCTGATCAGCCGGATGGGCCACGCCAAGGTGCGCGAGGTGCTGCCGCCGATCATCCAGGAGGTCACCGCCTCCGGGCACAAGGTCATCTGGCAGTGCGACCCCATGCACGGCAACACCTACGAGTCGTCCACCGGCTACAAGACCCGCCACTTCGACCGGATCGTCGACGAGGTCCAGGGCTTCTTCGAGGTGCACCGCCGGCTGGGCACCCACCCCGGCGGCATCCACATCGAGCTCACCGGCGAGGACGTCACCGAATGCCTCGGCGGCGCCCAGGACATCTCCGACGCCGACCTGCACGGCCGCTACGAGACCGCCTGCGACCCCAGGTTGAACACCCAGCAGTCGCTGGAGCTCGCCTTCCTCGTCGCCGAGATGCTCAGATCTTGATATCCGGCGTGTTTGCCGCTCACGTCGTCGTGTTGGCGTCGTGCGCGGCCAACACGACGACGCCAGGCGCAAACACAGCGACGCCAGGCGCCAACACGCCGGACTGGTCGAGCAGGACCTGCAGGCCGAAGGGGAATCAGGGGAAGCCGAAGATCGACACCTTGGAGCCGGCCTCGACCCGGGAGCCCGGGAGCGGGTTCTGGGCGATGACGCGGCTCTGGTCGGGCGGCGCCAGGTGGGCGGCCTCCACCTGCAGGCCGAGCGCCTGCAGCGCGTTGCGGGCCTCGGTGACCGTCCGCTGCGACACGTCGGGCACGGTGACCGCGCTGGACAGGAACACCCCGACCCGCTTGCCGTCGGTGTCGCCCAGCTCCTTGCCGGCCGGCGGGTTGGTGCGGACCACCTTGCCGCCGTCGACGTCGCCGGCGAACTCCGCGCCGGCGTCGAACGGCTCGAAGCCCGCCTCGCGCAGCACCTGGAACGCCTCGTCGCGGGTCTTGCCGCGGACGTCAGGAACCGGTTTGGGCTTGGGCCCCTTGCTCACGACGATCTTGACCGGGGTGTCGATGGTCAGCTCGGTGCCCGGCGCCGGATCCAGCCCGACCACGGCGCCCTTGGGCACGGTGTCGTTGAACTCGTTGCGCCCGTCGTCGCGCTGCGGCTGCAGGTCGGCGTCCTCGAGGGCCCGCGCCGCCTCCTCGAAGGCGATGCCCGGCTTGACGTTGGGGACCTTCGGGCGGCCCATCGAGACGATCAGCTTGATCTGGTCGCCGCGCAGCGCCTCGGCCCCGCCGGCCGGCTCCGTCGTGATCACCAGGCCGGCCGCGATGTCGTTGTGCCGCACCTGGACCAGCTGCGGGCTCAGGTCGGACTCGGTGAGCTGCCGCTCGGCGCTGGCCCGGTCGAGGCCGGCGACGCTGGGCACCGACGTCCAGCGTCCGGCGGCGAACCACCAGGTCGCCGTGCTCACCAGGGCCACGACGAGCACGCCGACGAGGCTCAACAGCACGATCCGCCGGTTGCGGTTGGGCGGCCGGGGCGGCGCATGCACCGGCTGGCCACCGGTCGGCGGGTGCGTGCCGTACGGGGGGCTCTGCGGGGTGAACGGCGGCGGGGCCGCGGTCAGCACCGGCACCGGCGCGCTCGGCGGCGCACCGGGGGGCGGGCCGGGCGGCTCGAGGTCGGTGCGCAGCCAGGCCTTGGTGCCGCGCGGTCCGACCGCCTGGAACCCTTGCGGTGCATGGCTTACCAGCGTGGCCGACGCGACCGGGGCGACGGTCCCGGCGTCCGGACCGTGCGCGTCGAGCGTGCCCGAGGTCGAGCCGGCGTCGATCGGCACCTCCAGGCCGAGCGCGCGGACCTGGTCCTCGGCGGTCACCGGCAGCGTGCGGTCCACGAGGTGGTGGCGCGGCACCGGAATCGGCACCGCCGGAATCGGCACGGTGGCGCGGATCCGCTGCAGCTCGAGCAGGAACGCGCCGGCGTCGAGCGGACGGGCCGACGGGTCCCGGCGGGTGGCCCGCAGCACCAGCTCCGCCAGCTCCGCGGGCAGGGCGCCGCTGGCCGGGGTCGGCGCCGGGACGTCGTCGTTGACGTGCCGGTACGCGATGGACAGGGCGTTGTCCCCGGTGTACGGCGGAGTGCCGGTGAGCATCTCGTAGAGCAGGATGCCCGCCGAGTACACATCGCCGCGCGCGGTGGCGGTGCCGGTGGTGACCTGCTCGGGCGACAGGTAGGCGACGGTGCCGAGGATGACGCTGCTGCTCGTCGTGCCCGCGCTGGCGACCGCGCGGACCAGGCCGAAGTCGCCCACCTTGACCGCGCCGTTCGCGCCGATCAGCACGTTCTCCGGCTTCACGTCGCGGTGCACCAGCCCGGCCCGGTGCGCGGCGGCGAGCGCGCCGAGCACCGGCTCCATGATCGACAGAGCCAGCGGGACACCCAGCGCGCCGCGCTCGGCCAGCAGGTCGCGCAGCGTGCCCCCGTCGACCAGCTCCATGACCAGGAAGACGTGGTCGCCGTCGAGCCCCTGGTCGTGCACGGCCACGACATTCGGATGGTGGATCCTGGCCGCCGACCGGGCCTCGCGCTCGAACCGGTCGACGAAGGCCCGGTCGGCGGCGAACCGCGGGTCCATCACCTTGATCGCGACCGGCCGGTCCAGCCTGGTGTCCACGCCGCGGTAGACCGACGACATCCCGCCGCGGGCGAGCAGCGCGTCGACCCGGTATCGCTGCTCGAGCAGGGCTCCGGCGAGGCTGGCTGCGTCCTCCACGACCGCGATCGTACGGAGCATGAGCCGGCCGCGTGGTCAACCCTCACATTTGTAACCAACCCGCTTGCGCCCGTTGATTCATCGCCGCAGGGCCGCGGGTATGGCACCCTGTTCGGCGTGAGTCAGATCCCGGCCGCTGAGGACGTGCTCGACCCCGCGGTGGAGGTGCTGACGCTGCCCGAAACGGCGCAGCGGCTCGGCCTACCGGTCACCAGGGTCCAGCAGGCTCTGCGGGACGGCCACCTGATCGCGATCCGGCGCGGCAGCGAGCTGGTCGTCCCGACCGCCTTCCTCACCGACGACGGCGCCATCGTCAAGGGCCTGCCCGGCACGATCACCGTGCTCACCGACTCCGGGTTCACCCGGGACGAGATCGTTCGGTGGTTGTTCACCGCCGACGACTCCCTCCCCGGCACGCCGATCGAGGCACTGCGCACCAACCGCGGCACCGAGGTCAAACGCCGGGCACAGGCGCTGGCGTTCTGAGCCGATTCGGATGAGGGTTGTTCAGAACGCGGGCGGTGCGTGCGTGGTCCTGCGGTTGCGTGTCCGACCGCTCGGGCGGGCCTCCGGTCCACCCTCGCTAGTCGGAGTTCTGAATCACCCTCGGGGCAAGCAGCGCGGCCGTCAGACCGGCGGCGGCGACCAGTGCCCGGCGGCGCGCGGGCACGGCGACCCGGCGGTCGAGCACGGCGTAGTCGGCGGCGACGATCTCGTCCAGGATGCCGCGGTAGAGCGTGCTGGCGGTGCGCACGCACGGCCGGGACTCGGGGCGCAGCAAGGCGATCCCGGGCTCGGCGGTGCGGTACACGGCGTAGGTGTGTATGCGACCAGGTGGGCCAGCGCGCGGCGGATCGCGGGGTCGGGCCGGCCGGTGCGGCGCGCCCGGACCAGCCTCGACCGGTCGACACCGAACGCGGCCAGCTCCTCGGCCGGCAGGTACACCCGGCCGCGGTCGAGGTCCTCGCCCACGTCCCGCAGGAAGTTGGTCAGCTGGAACGCCTCGCCGAGCGCGCTGGCCGCCGGCTCGGCGGCCGCGATCGGTCCGACGGTGCCGAGCACCGGCAGCAGCTGCAGCCCGATCACCCCGGCCGAGCCGTGCATGTACCGCGCCAGCTCGGCGAACGACGCGTAGTCGGTGACGGTCAGGTCCATCCGCATCGAGGCGAGGAACTCGGTGAGCAGCTCCACCCGGATCCCGTACCGCCGCACGGTGTCGGCCAGCGCGACGAGCACCGGTCGGGCGGGCCCGCCGTCGAGCGCCACCCGCAGCTCGGCGGCCAGCGCGTCGAGCGCGCGGGCCCTGGTGGCAAGGTCGGCGCCGGGCGCGTCCACGATCTCGTCGGCCACCCGGGCGAACCCGTACAGCGCGTGCACCGCCGGCCGCCGGTCCGCCGGCAGCATCCTGGTCGCCAGGAAGTAGGTGCGCCCGTGCCGCGCGTTGATCCGCCGGCACTCCCGGTATGCCGACCTCACCGGGTGCAGCTGACCCACTGGCCCGCCGGGCAGCCACCCTTGTCCGAACGGTAGGCGTCGACCAGCTGCTTCTCGAGGGCGTACGCCGACGCCGCGTTGTCGGTGGCGGTGACCAGGGAGTAGCCGCACACCGCCCGGTTGGTGGCCAGGCAGGTGCGCAGCTGGCCGGTGGCGTGATCCTGCCAGTACTTGCTGCCGACCACGCCGTACTTCCACACCTTGTCGGCGTAGGAGATCGAGTAGACGTAGTGGCTGCCCTCGGTCTTGCGGTCCTTCGGGTCGGCGGGCTTGGCCTGCGCCTTGCCGGAGATCGACGACAGGTCGGGCGGGTCGGCGAGGACCAGCGGGGCCCAGGACGCGCCGTAGGGATGGGTGCCGACCACCGAGTGCGCGCGCTTCCAGAACTCCACCCACTCCGGGGTGGCCAGCGTGCAGGTCGCGGTGCCGGGCTGGCCGGGGGCGACCGGGCCGACCTCGATCTCGCACGAGCCGAGCGGCGCCTCGTCCCCGGTCCAGTTGGCCTTGACGTGCACCCGGACCGGCACCTTCGCCGTGTTGGTGAACTCCACGATCAGCGAGCAGCTTTCCGGCCCGCACGCGTCGAACCGGTGCGGCCCCTGCTCGACCGTGGTCAGCGCGTCCACCGCGGTGGTGAGCTGCGCGGCCTGGGCGGCCAGCTCCTGGTAGAACTTGCCGGCCTCGCCCGTCGTGTCGGCCACCTCGGCGACCAGGTCCTCGACCCGGGTGTTGTCGGTGTTGCCGAACCGGGACAGCGCGAGCTTGACCATGCCGTGCGGCGGCTCCGCGGCCAGGAACATCGCGCCGAGGTCCAGCGGAACCTTGATCACCTGGAGGCCGGACTCGGTGGACTTGGGCCGCTCGGCGAGGGCGCCGTCCCCTCCGGTCACCGGCTCCTTGGCCAGGTTCTGGCTCACCAGGTCGGGCGTGAGCATCTCGCCGAACTCCACGCCGAGCAGCACCGGCGGCAGCTTGACCCACCGGTCGGCGATGGCCGTGCCCTTGTCCTGACCGTTGCCGATGCCGCGCAGCGCCGCCCAGAACGCGGCCGGGGCCTTGACGTACAGCGTCTTGTTGACCACCAGGACGTTGCCCGGCGCGTCGTCCACGGTCACCGTGCCGAGCACCTCCCCGGCGTTCGACACGGTGAGGTCGAAGGTGATCTTCTCGTCCGACGCCGAGGTGAGCGTGCCCCGGTAGTGCACGGTCCCGGCCTCGCCGAAGTTCAGCAGCGACTGGGTGATCGACTCGGCGGCGGTCAGCTCCGGGATGACGGCGGGCTCGGGTTGGCCGCTGACCTCGTTGCGGCAGGCGGCGCACAGCATGGCCACGATCCCGAGCAGGGCGACGAGCCTGGACCACCCTCGCCGTCCCAGATCCATCCTTGCTCCCACCTCGCCGCCGGTGTCCGTCACCCAGTGTGCGGCATCCGGTCCGCCTCTCCGGAACCAACTGCTGTCGCCGCGTTCCAGCGAAGGGTGCGGTTGTCCGGTGCCGTCACGGTCCCCTGAGGTTCCGTTGGTTGGTGCAAGGATCCCACACGAGTTTCACGAACCGGGCCTCGTTGGTCTCAGTGGTCATCGCGATCTGCGCCCCGCCGCAATCGCTGCGGCGGGGCCCACCCACCGGTCGATCACCCGACCCGCTCCGGGCCCCGCCTTCGGCCGGGGCGCCCTCGATGGTCACCCCGGGTGCCGCGGGATGCCCTGGCACCTTGTCTGTCAAGTGATTCTCATTGCCGCCAGCCGTCCGGAGACGAGCACCGGCGGGATGCCGACACCCGGGGTGGTGCCGCAGCCGGCGAGCACGGCGTTGTCGATGCCGGGCACCAGGTTGCGCGGCCGGAACGGGCCGGTCTGGCGAAACGTGTGGGCCAGCGAGAACGGTGTGCCGGCGGCCAGGCCGCGCCGCGCCCAGTCGGCCGGGGTGACCAGCCGCTCGACCTCGACGGCGGCGTCGAACCCGGCCAGCCCGCGGGCCTCGAGCACGCGGCCGAGCTCGGCCCGGTAGGCCGGCCCGACCCTGGCCCAGTCGACCGGGCCCACCCGGGTGTTGGGGCACGGGGCGAGCACCGAGACGAGCTGCCGGCCCGGCGGCGCCATGGTCGGGTCGGTCGCCGTCGGCCGGGTCACCAGCAGGGAGGGGTCGCTCATCAACCGGCCGCGCACGGTGATCTCGTCGAAGGTCCGGTCCCAGTGCGCGCCGAAGAGCACCGTGTGGTGGGCGAGGCACGGCCACGTCGCGGTCAGGCCGGCGTGCAGCACCACCGCCGAGGGCGACCAGCGCGCCGCCCGGCGCGGGGCGATGCCCAGCAGGCGGTAGCTCACCGGCAGGTCGGGGGTCAGCACCACGGCGTCGCAGGGGATCCGCTCGCCGGTGTGCACCGCGACGATCCGGGCGCCGCGCCGCTCAACGGCCCGCACCGGCGTCGCGTACCGCAGCGTCGCCCCGGCCTCGGCCGCCGCGCCGGCCATCGCCCCGGCGACCGCGCCCACCCCGCCCTTCGGGAAGTACACCCCGGCCACGGTGTCCATGTAGGCGATCACGGCGTACGCGGCCAGCGCCCGAGCCGGCGGCACCCCGGCGTAGAGCGACTGGAAGGAGAACAGCCGGCGCAGCCGCTCGTCGCGCAGGAACCGGCCGACCGCCGGGCCCAGCCGGCCGAACCCGCCCAGCGCCACCAGCCTGGCCAGCTCGGGGACCAGCAGGTCGAGCGGCGAGTCGAAGTTGGCGCCGATGAACCGGTCGCGCTGCACCCGGTACAGCTCGGTCAGCCAGGCCCGCAGCCGAAGGTAGCCCGCGGCATCCCGGGCGCCCGCGACCCGGCGCACCTCGGCCGCCATGGCGTCGCCGTCGGTGTGCACGGCGATCGCGCTGCCGTCGGCGAAGTGCGCGAGGTAGGCCGGGTCGAGCCGGACCAGCTCGACCCGGCCGGCCAGCGACGCGCCGACCGCGGCGAGGGCCTCGTCCGCCAGCTCCGGCATGGTCAGCACGGACGCGCCGGTGTCGACCGTATAGCCGTCCATTGTGGACTGACCGGCGCGACCGCCGGGGCCGTCCTCGGCTTCCAGCACGGTGACCCGGCGCCCGGCGCCGAGCAGGTGCAGCGCGGCCGACAGCCCGGCCAGGCCGGCGCCGACGACTACCACGTGATCGGTGCGCCCGGGGACCCGCCGCACCGTCAGCGGTCCCGGGCGGTGGCCGCGACGGCCAGCTCGGCCAGCCGGGTGGCCGCCGGCTCGGCCAGGTCCGCGGCGGCCAGTGCGTCCATCGCCGACGCGGTGAGCGTCTCGATGCGCCGCTCGACGGCGGCCACCGCGCCGAGATCGGTGAGCACGCCGCGGATCCGCTCGATCGTCGCCGCGGTCAGCTCCTGGTCGCCGAGCGCGGCCCGCAGCGCGTCCGCGTCGGCGTGCCGCCCGGCCTCCTCGGCGTGCCGCATGCCGAGCGCCACGAGCAGGGTCCGCTTGCCCTCGCGGAGATCGTCGCCGGCCGGCTTGCCGGTGGCCCTGGTGTCGCCGAACACCCCGAGCAGATCGTCGCGCAGCTGGAACGCCACGCCGAGGTCGGCGCCGAACCGGCGGACCGCGGCCACCGTGCCCGAGTCGGCCCCGGCCAGCGCCGCGCCGAGGTGCAGCGGGCGCTCCACCGTGTAGGCCGCGGTCTTCATCTCCGCCACGGCCAGCGCCGCCGCCGGCGACTCGTCGCCCTCGGCCTGCGCGAGCACGTCGAGGAACTGCCCGGCGAGCACCTCCGAGCGCATGGTCTGCCACGGCTCGCGGGCGCCGGCCAGCAGGTCCGGGGTGAGCCCGGAGCCGGCGAACATGTCCTCGGCCCAGGCAAGGGCGAGGTCACCGATCAGGATCGCGGCGGCCATGCCGAACCGCTCCGGATCACCCAGCCAGCCCTTGGCCCGGTGGGCGCCGGCGTACGCGACGTGCACCGTCGGCGCGCCCCGGCGCACGTCCGACGCGTCAATCAGGTCGTCATGGATCAGGGCGCAGGCCTGCAGCAGCTCAAGCGCGCTCACCGCGCACAGCACCGCGCCGGCCCGTTCGCCGGCCGCCTCGCCGCCCGCGCCGCGCCAGCCCCACCACGCGAACGTCGGGCGGATGCGCTTGCCGCCGTTGAGCACGAAGCCCGACAGCGTGTCGACGGCGTCGGCGAAGGCCGGCGCCCGCTCGGTCAGGACGGCCCGGCGCACGGTCAGGAACCGGGCGAGGGCGTCCTCGACGTTGGCCGTGACCGCGTCGTCGATCGTGGTCAGCTCGGAGGGGGCTGGCATTCGACCATGGTGCGCCGTGACGGGGGTGACCCGGGCTCCGGGGCCTCCATTACTCTCGGGCGCATGACCTCGGTGGTGGAACGGCTGCGCCGCGACCATCCCGTGTTCTCCGTCGAGTTCATGCCGCCTCGCGACGACGAGGACGAACGTCGGCTGTGGCACGCGATCCGCTCGCTGGAAGGGCTCGACCCGGCGTTCGTCTCGGTGACCTACGGCGCCGGCGGCTCCAGCCGGGACCGCACGATCCGCACCACCGGCCGGGTCGCGCGGGAGACCACCCTGGTGCCCATGGCCCACCTGTGCGCCGTCGACCACTCGATCGCCGAGCTGCGCAACGTGATCGGCTGGTACGCCGCGCTCGGGATCCGGAACATCCTCGCGCTGCGCGGAGATCCGCCGGGCGATCCGATGGGCGACTGGGTGCGCCACCCCGAAGGCCTCAACTACGCCGAGGAGCTGGTGCGCCTCGTCCGCTCCCTCGGCGACTTCTGCGTCGGCGTGGCCGCCTTCCCGTACGGCCACCCCCGCTCCACCGATCTCGAGACCGACACCGACCACCTGGTCGGCAAGCTGCGCGCCGGCGCCGACTTCGCGATCGCCCAGCTGTTCTTCCAACCCGAGGACTTCCTGCGGCTCCGCGACCGCCTGGCCGCGCGCGGCTGCGACTCCCCCCTGCTGCCCGGCATCATGCCGCTCACCACCCCCCGGGTCCTCCACAAGAGCGTCGAGCTCTCCGGCTCCCCGGTCCCCCCCGCCATCGCGTCCCGCCTCGACCCCCTTGCCGACGACGCCCCCGCCTTCCGCGCCGAGGGCATGGACATCGTCACCGAGCTGTGCCACCGCCTGCTCGCCGAGGGCGTCCCGGCCCTGCACTTCTACACGTTCAACCGCTCCAAGGCGACCATGGAGGTCGTCGACCGCCTTGGCCTGGTCGCCAGCCGCACAGGTCCGCCTCTTCGGAATTGAATGCGGTCGTTGCGTTTCGGCGAATGGTGCGGATGTCGGGTTGACTGCGGCTGGCTGCCGTCACGGTCTCCCTGAGGTTCCGTTGGTCAGCCCTCCGGTCGGCGGCGCCGATCAGCGGGCCTGCGCCTGCTCGGCGGCGAGGGTGCGGCGGTGGGTGAACAGGGCGAGCGCGAGGACGATCAGTGCGACGCCGACGGCGGAGCCGCCGACGATCATGACCCAGCGGGTCCAGGAGACGCCGGAGGTGTCGGTGTACTCGGCGGTGACGTTGAACTCGGTGACCGCGCCCGGCTTGGGCTTCCAGACGACCGTGCCGTCCTCGTTGAGCCCGTTGGTCCGGTTGATGGCGCCCGGGAACGCCATTCTGACCTCCACGTCGGCCTTCTCGGCCGGCAGCTGGGTGAGGTCCATGGAGCCGTTCATCGACACCAGGTCGCCGGAGCGACGGAAGCTGAGCCGGTACTGCTTGCCGGTCGTGATCGTCTCGACGAGCCGGGTCATGTCGGCGAACCGCATGTCGGTGAAGGTCAGCTTCTGGCCGACGTAGCCGTCCTGGACGTACTTCTCGCTGCGCACCTTGTCGGCCAGCTCCGGCACGATGGTTAGCGGCGGGCCGTTGTCCCCCTGCCGGCTCGGCAGGGCCGCGATGATCACCTCGCCGGACACCAGGTCGTCCTGCGAGACGGCCAGCGCGGCATGGATCCGCACGCAGCCGCTCAGCGAGAGCACGGCCAGCACGGCGAGCAGCCCGAGGGTGATGAGCCGGCGCAGGGGGCGGGGGAACACGCGGTCATCCTGCCAGTCGTCGATGAGCCGCAACCCACCGGCCGAAAGCGATGCCGGCCGGAGGATCCCGAACGGTAGCGTGCCGGGCATGGCGTCTGTCGAGAACGGTGTGCACCCCATCAGCGATCGGTATGTCGAGGACTACGCGGCCCTGGATCCGATCGTCGCGACCTTCCAGGGCATTATTGGACATGACGATCAGCTGCCGGATCTGTCGCCGGACGGGCACCTGGCCCGCGCCGAGCTGGCCGCGGGCGCGTTACGCGCGATGGCCGCCGCCGAGCCGGCCGACGACGCCGAGCGGACCGCAAAGGCCGTCTTCGCCGAGCGGATCGGGCTCGAGGTGGAGCTGCACGACGCCGGCCTGCCGGCCGCCGCGCTGAACGTGATCGAGAGCCCGCCGCAGATCATCCGGCAGGTGTTCGACCTGATGCCGGCGGACACCGAGGAGCACTGGGCGGCGATCGCCGCGCGGCTGACCGCGGTGCCCGACGCGCTGGCCGGCTACCGGACCTCGTTGCTGCACAGCGCCGACCGGGGCGTCGTCTCGGCGCTGCGCCAGGTGGAGCGCACGGCCGAGCAGTGCGACGTCTGGTCCGGGGTGAACGGCGGCACGTCGTTCTTCACCACGCTGGTGGCCGCCGCCGACGGTGTGGACGACGTGCTGCGCGCCGAGCTGGAGGCCGGGGCGCAGGCGGCCAGCAAGGCCTACGCCGCCCTGGCCACGTTCCTGCGCGAGGAGGTCGCGCCGCGGGCGCCGATCGAGGACGCCGTCGGCGCGGAGCGCTACCGGCTGTGGTCGCGGCTGTACCTCGGCGCCGAGATCGATCTCGCCGAGGCCTACGAGTGGGGCTGGGCCGAGTTCACCCGCCTCGAGACGGAGATGCGGCAGGTGTCCGGGCGCATCTCCGCCGGGGGGAGCCCGGCCGAGGCGGCCGCCCAGCTCGACGCCGACCCGCGCTACCGGCTGTCCGGTCAGCGCGCGCTGGTCGAGTGGATGCAGCGGCTGTCCGACCAGGCGCTCGCCGACCTGCGCGACGTTCATTTCGAGATTCCCGACGAGCTGATGCGGCTGGACTGCCGGATCGCCCCGCCGGGCGGCAGCGTCGGCGCCTACTACACCAGCCCGACGGACAACTTCGGCCGGCCGGGCACGATGTGGTGGTCGGTGCCCGCCGACCGCGAGGAGTTCCTCACCTGGCGGGAGACCAGCACCGTGTACCACGAGGGTGCGCCGGGGCATCATCTTCAGGTCGCCACCGCGGTCTACGAGTCGGCCCGGCTCAACCGTTTCCAACGGCTGTTGGCCTGGGTGCCGGGTTACGGCGAGGGGTGGGCGCTCTACGCCGAGCGGCTGATGCGCGAGTTCGGCTACCTCGACGACGACGGAGACCTGCTCGGCATGCTCGACGCCCACCTGTTCCGGGCCGCGCGAGTGATCATCGACATCGGCATGCACCTGAAGCTGCCGATCCCGGCCGGCACGGGGTTCCACGAGGGCGAGACGTGGACGCCGGAGCTCGGACTGGAGTTCATGATCACCCGGACGCTGACCGAGCCGGTGTACGCCCGCGACGAGGTCGACCGCTACCTGGGCTGGCCGGGCCAGGCGCCGGCGTACAAGCTCGGCGAGCGGCTCTGGCTCGCGGCGCGCGACGGGGTCCGGGCCCGGCACGGCGCCGAGTTCGACCTCAAGCGCTTCCACATGGACGCCCTGCGAATGGGACCGATGGGGCTGGACACGCTCAAAGAGCGGCTGGCCACCCTGTAGGGCGACTCAGAGGGGGAGCTCGCGCCCCAGCACGCCGAACGGCCGCGGGTCACCGGTGAACCGGTAGCGGCGCAGCACATCCACGAAGCCCAACCGTCCATAGAGGACCCAAGCGCGCGACGGACCCTCCGGTGTGGACAGCAGGACCTTGGCCGCCCGCACCCCGGAAAGCAGCCGCCGCAGCAGCTCCTCGCCGATGCCGCGGCCCTGGCTGTCCGGCCGCACGTGCACCTCGGTCAGCTCGAAGTAGTCGCTGAGCCATGCGTCCGCGGCGGCCGGGCCGGCCTGCTCGATGATCCCCCGCCGCACCTGCTCGTGCCACCACTGACCCGGCGCCCCCCGGTAGCCGTAGGCGATGCCGACCAGCCGCTCATCGGTGTCCAGCGCGGCGACGCACCGCCAGCCGGCCCGCAGCATGTGCGCCAGCCACATCGGGGCGCGCTGTTCCGCCGTGCCCTTCGGGTACCGCATCGCGTTGACGTACAAGGCGAGCGCCTCGTGAAGTCGGCCCCGCAGCTCGTCGGGCGACAGCTCGACGAACCGCTCGACGCGGGGCGGCACTGCGGTCACGGGGACCCATCCTCCTCCTCCCAGGAGACCAGCGCAGCCATGCCCCCCGTCAACGTGACCAGATCGTCGAACGTGGTGGGGAAGACGGACCTCGGATGCCCGGCCGCCGCCCACACCACGGGGTAGCGGGCCAGGTGCCGGTCGACGAACGTGCGCACCGGCCGCGGGTGGCCGACCGGCGCCACCCCGCCGATCGCCTGCCCGGTGTGCTCCCGCACGAACGCCGGGTCCGCCTTGACCACCCGCCGCGCGCCGGCCAGCTCGGCCAGCCGGTCCGGGTCCGCCCGGTGCGCCCCGGAGGTGAGCGCCAGCAGCGCCGCGTCCCCGTCGTCGTGCACGGCGCGGAACACCAGGCTGTTGGCGATGGCGCCGACCGACACGCCGAGTGCCCGCGCGGCGAGGGCGGCGGTGCGCACCTCGTCGTCCAGGATCCGGATCCCGTCGGCCGCCGCGGCCATCCCGGCCGCCCGGAGCACGGCGGCCACGGTGCTCACCGAAGGGTGCTCCAGCACGCTCATGACCTCATCAGATCATGCTTGTGAGGGCTTGCCGGCGCCGAGGCCGGGCCGGAGGCTCGCCGGGGGGTCGGTGTGTGCCAGCCGTCGGCCGACAACGGGATGTAGTGCTTCCAGCCTTGCGCTCACCTTGATTCGACACCGTCGAGGTCTTTGCCCGAGTGGGGTTGAGCCCGCCTCCTAGCCGGGTTAAGCTCGAATTGTTCGAACTGGTGTTCGAACAATTGGCCCGGTGGTGGGGTGGGGGAAGCGCCTCACCACCGGGCGCCGCCGGCTTCCCCACGGCGTTGTCGTCACAGTCGGTGACGATCGGAGAGCGCGAGGAGGCCCCGATGACCATGGCTCTGGACTTCCCGATCCGTCGCCCCACCGTCCCCCCGTCCGTCCAGCGGCTGCTGACCGAGGCCGAGCAGGGCCTGGCCGCGGCCGAGCAGGAGACCGAGCCGGCCCACCGGTTCGCCACGGCGTACCTGTCCGCGCTGCGCGCCGCCGCGGCGATGCTCGCCATGCGCGGCCGCCCGCATCGGGGCCGGGCGCGACCGACCAGCGTGTGGACGCTGCTCGCCTCCGTCGCCCCCGAGTTCCGCGAGTGGGCTGCGTTCTTCGCCGCCAGCTCGGCCACCCGGGCGTCGGTGCAGGCCGGCATCACCCGGGTGGTCAGCCAGCGTACCGCCGACGACCTGGTCCGCCAGGTGGGGCAGTTCGTCGACCTGGTCCGGCGCGCGATCCGGGGCGCCAGCCGATGACCGGACGGGTGCTGGTCGGCTACGACCGGCTGCTCGACACGATCGGTACGGAGGCGGAGCGGATGACCGGCTCGGCGGCCGGCGCCGACCCCGAGTTCGACGTTCCCGGCTGTCCCGGCCTGACGCTGGGGGAGACGGTCCGCCACGTCGGCAGCATGTACCGGATGGTCCTGGCCTGGTTGCGCACCGGCGAGCGGCCGAGCACCTGGCAGCGCGAGCCGGACGAGGGGCAGCCGGTCGAGGAGTACCTGCTGTCCGGGATGCGGGCGGTGGTCGACCACCTGAGCGCGTACGACCCCGAGGAGGGCTGCACGACCTGGTGGCCGGAGCACCAGGCGTACGGGTTCTGGTACCGCAGGTTGGCGCACGAGACGACGGTGCACCGCTTCGACGTCCAGGGCGCGGCCGGCCTCGAGCCGGACCGCGTGCCCGACGACATCGCGCTGGACGGCGTGGACGAGATCCTGCACCTGTGGTTCACCCACCGGCTGGCCGCGCTCGGCGTGTCCGGCACCCGGCACGGCCGGATCAAGGTACGCAGCGGCGGGCGGGCCTGGCTGGCCAGGGCCACCCCCACCGGCGCCGCGGCGTGGCGGGTGGAGGCCGACGACGAGCCGGCCGACGGGACCATCACCGCGCTGCCGCACGACATGTACGTCTGGCTCTGGGGCCGGATTCCGCCGCACACCCAGGCCCTGACCCGGGCGGGCAGCGACGACGCGATCGCCCAACTGTGGGCATTGCTGCGGCTGGCGACCCGCTGAGCGCGGGATTGTCGGAGCGACCGGATAGCGTCTGCCCATGCCGTGGAGGCTGACCAGCGTCGTCTTCGAGGCCGCCGACGTGGCGGCCCTTGCCGACTTCTGGGCCTCCGAGGTCGACGGCTGGGCGTACCGGCCCGCGCGCGGCGAGGTGCGCTTCGTGCCCACCGACGCCGAGGACGGCCCGGTCGAGCTGGTGATCGCCCCGGCGCCGCGGCGCAGGGGCGGGAAGAACCGGATCCACCTCGACCTGAACACCCACGGCATGCAGGAGTACCAGACCCGCAGGGACGCCCTCGCGCTCGCCGGCGCGCGGCCGGTGGACATCGGGCAGGGCGAGCTGGTCCCGTGGACGGTGTTCGCCGATCAGGAGGGCAACGAGTTCTGCCTGCTCAAGCCGCGCGACCGGTACCGGGACGCCGGCCGGATCGCGGCCATCGTGGTCGACTGCGCCGACCCGGAGCCGCTCGCCCGGTTCTGGTCGGCGGCCACCGGCTGGGAGATCGTGGAGAGCGAGCCGGGTTTCGCCGCGCTGCGCGGGCCCGGCGCGCACGGCCCGTTTCTGGAGTTCTCCCGGGTCGCCGACCGCAATCCGGAGCCAAGCCCGGTGTCGCTCGGCTTCGAGTCGTACTGGGCGCACCAGCACGAGACCGACCTCGACGGGTTGTGCGCACTCGGCGCCCGGGTGGTCGGCAAGCACGACGGCGAGGTGTCCTACACGGTCCTGGCCGACCCGGAGGGCAACGAGTTCCGGGTCGTGATCCCGGTGTGGCCGCCACCGACCTCCTAACATGGCGATCATGCCCACCCGGATCACGGAGCTCGCCTACGACGCCGCCGATATCGGTCTGCTCGCCCGGTTCTGGTCGGATCTGCTCGGCTGGCCGATCACCCAGGAGTCCGACGACGAGGTCGACATCGAGCCCCCGGACGAATACGCCCTGCCCGAGGGGATCGCGTTCGGGCCGGTACCCGAGCCGAAGACCGGCAAGAACCGGCTGCACCTCGACCTCGCCAGCTCGTCTCCCGAGCACCAGAACGAGATCGTGACGAAGGCGCTTGACCTGGGCGCCCGCCGGGCCGACATCGGTCAGGGCGACGTGCCCTGGGCCGTGCTGACCGACCCGGAGGGCAACGAGTTCTGTGTGCTCGAGCCGCGGCCGTACTACGGCGAGACCGGCGCCCTCGCCGCGATCGTGCAGGACTGCCCGGATCCGGTGGCGCTGGCCCCGTTCTGGTCCGCCGCCAGCGGCTGGCCGATCTTCCTGTGGCGACCGCACCTGGCCGTGCTGCGCCCGCCCGGCGGCCGCGGTCCGTGGCTGGCGCTGGTGCGGACCGCGGAACCCAAGCGGGTGAAGCAGCGCATCCACATCGACGTCTCGCCGTTCACCGGCGAGGACCATGCGGCGGAGGTGTCCCGGCTGATCGACCTCGGCGCCGCGCACGCCGACGTCGGCCAGGGCGACGTCCCGTGGGCGGTCATGACCGACCCCCAGGGCAACGAGTTCTGCGTGCTGACGCCGCGGTGAGGGCTTACCGGCGCCGAGGCCGGGCCGGAGGTCCGCCGAGGGGTCGGTGTGTGCCGACCGCCGGCCGGCAGCGGCGAGTAGTGCTTCCAGCCCTGCCCTCACATTGGATTCAACACTGATCACGCCCGGCCGTAGACCGGGACGTGCGCGCCGCTGATCACGCCGGAGCTGTCCTCGCACAGGAACCGGATCACGCCGGCGATCTCGGCCGGGGTGACCCAGGTGCTGAAGTCGGCGTCGGGCATCTCGGCCCGGTTGACCGGGGTGTCGATGACGCTGGGCAGGACGGCGTTGACCCGGATGCCGTCGTCGCGGTACTCGACGGCCATCGCGTCGACGAGGGCGAGGACGCCGGCCTTGGCGGTGACGTAGCCGGCCGCGCCGGGGAACGGGCGGACCGCGGCGCGGCTGGACACGCACACGATCGACCCGCCGCCGGCGGCGATGAGGTGGGGGAGCGCGGCGTGGCTCATCAGGTAGGTCGGCCGCAGGTTGAGCCGGAGCTGCCTTTCGAAGTCCGCCACCGGGGTCTCGTGCACCCGACCGCCCACGGCGAACCCGCCGACCAGGTTCACCACGGCGGCCAGCGGCGCGCCGGGCTCGCCGGCCGCGAACGCGGCGACGTCCGCCGCGGAGTCCGGGTCGAACAGGTCGGCCCGGATGGTCCGCACCTCGGGGGTGAGCCGGGACAGCTCCGCCTCCATGATCCAGGGGACCACGACCCGCCACCCCGCGGTCACGAACGCCGCGCTGACGGCGCTGCCCAGCCCGCCGCTTCCACCAGTGATCACGACCGTGCGCATGGACTCTCCGGTTCGCCGAGCTGACGTCGTCCACCGGGATTGTTCCGCGTCCGGCCCGACCCGGCCGACCCGGCGCGCGCCGATCGCGCAGACTGGCGGCGTGCTGTCCGTTCCGGACCTGTCCCTGGTCGTGCTGATCGGTCCCGACGCCGCGGCGTTCGCCCGCCGGCGGTTCGCGCCGACCCAGGTGCTGCTCGGCGCCGCGCCGGGCGACGTGGTCGAGCGGCGGCTGGCGGCGGGCCGGGTCACGGTCGTCGACGGCACGGACGCGCCGCGGGCCCCGCTGGTCGCGCTGGCCAAGGCTCATGACGTGCACGCGGTCGCCATCGTCGTCGGCCTGGCCGAGCCGGAGCTGGGCCGGACGCTGAAGTCGTTGGCGCGGGACGGTTTCCGGCGGGTGCACGTGCTGGGCACCCTCGCGGAGGAGATCGTCGTCGAGCCGCTGCCGTGTGACCGGCGGGCCGACACCGGACCGTTCGACGTGCTCGGCGACGTGCACGGCTGCCGCGCCGAGCTGGAGGAGTTGCTGCGGCTGCTCGGCTATGCGATCGAGCGCGACGCGGGCGTGCCCGTGGGCGCCCGGCACCCGATGGGCCGGCGCGCGGTGTTCGTCGGCGATCTGGTGGACCGCGGCCCGGACACTCCCGGCGTGCTCCGGCTGGTGATGGGCATGGTCGCCGCCGGCGCCGGGCTCGCGGTGTGCGGCAACCACGAGCGCAAGCTGGTGCGTGCGCTGCGCGGGCGCAATGTCCGGACCTCATTCGGCCTGGCCGAGTCGCTGCTGCAGCTCGACCGGCAGACGCAGGACTTCCGCACGCGGGTCGAGGAGTTCTGCGCCGGCCTCGTCGCGCACTACGTGCTGGACGGCGGCAACCTCGTTGTCGCGCACGCCGGGCTGCCCGAGCGCTACCACGGCCGCGAGTCGGCCCGGGTCCGCGGCTTCGCGCTGTACGGCGACACCACGGGCGAGACCGACGAGTACGGCCTGCCGATCCGGCTGCCGTGGGCCAACGACTACCGCGGCCACGCCATGGTCCTCTATGGACATACACCGATCCTCGACCCGGTGTGGGTCAACAACACCATGTGCCTGGACACGGGCTGCGTCTTCGGCGGCCGCCTCACGGCGCTGCGCTACCCCGAGCGCGAGGTCGTCTCCGTCGCCGCGCACCGGGTCTGGTACGAGCCGGTCAAGCCGCTGGGGCCCTAGGACGCGGACTCTCCCGGCCGGCGCCGGGACTGCAGCCGGCCGCGCAGGACCCGGCGCATCATGAGGGAGGCCTTGGCGAACGCGCCTTCGGCCTCGACGTCGGACTCGGTCTCGAAGGAGTCGGCGAACTTCTGCAGCAGCTCGTTGGTGGACCTCCACAGTGGAACGAGCGCACCCGAGATCGGGCCGCCGCCGACGATCGGGCCCCCGGACAGCTCGGTCACCTTGTTGGCCAAGGAGACCGTGGCCTCGTCCCGGAACACGAGCTGCACCTCGCCGTCGACGACGCGCAGCTCCATCCGGCGGGCGGCCGCCTCCTCGGGGCTGGCGTCGGTGGTCTCCTCCGGATCCAGCTCGTCGATCTTCGCCGCGATCGCCTCCGCGTCCACGCCGAGCGACTCGAGCACCCGCGCGGCCATGCTCCCCTCCGCCCGCACCAGCGCCTCGAGCATGTGGTGGGTGCCCACCGGGGCGTCCCCGGCCAGCGCCTCGGTCGCCGCCGAGACCTCGTCCGTGGCCGGGGTCCACCGCTTCTTGCCTGCCGTTCCCGACTCCGGCTCGGATCCGATGCTGAGCAGGTGCAGCACCATCGACCGGACCTTGGTGAAATCGCCCAAGCGCCGCGCCATGATCTGCGCCGCGACCCCCTCGCCCTCGCGGATCAGGGCCAGCACGATGTGCTCGGTCCCGATGTAGTTGTGCTTGAGCTGCAACGCCTCCCGCAGCGCCAGCTCGAGGCACTTCTTGGCGCGCGGCGTGAACGGGATGTGCCCGCCCGGCTTCTCCTTGCCAGGGCCGATGATCGACTCGACGTCCTCGCGGACCATCTCCCTGGTGAGCCCGAGCCGGCGCAGCGCCTGGGCGCCGATGTTGTCCGGCGAGTTGAACAGGCCGAGCAGGAGGTGCTCGGTCCCGATGTAGTTGTGCTGCAGGAGCCGGGCCTCTTCCTGGGCGCTGACGACGACCGTGCGGGCCTTGTCGGTAAATCGCTCGAACATGCCTCCATGGTGACAACCCTGTCAATGCGCTGTCAGTGATAGAGTCACCCTCATGACATCAGAGTGGGAGGACCGCCTCGCCAAGTGGCAGGCCGAGCTGGAGCTGTTCGCCCAGCTCGACGACGTTCAGTGGGTCCCCCTCGCCCAGGCCGAGGCCGAGACCGGCGTGTCCCGGTCGGCGCTGCGTTCCTGGTACCGCAACGGCGAGATCCAGTCCCGGCTGGTCGACGGCCCCAACGGCCCGCAGCGCCTGGTGCCCCTTGACGCCGTCGTCGAGCGCGCCGCCAAGTCCCCGCGCATCCAGCGCCGCGCCGAGCGCGAGATCAGCCTGGAGGCCCAGGTGACCCTGCTGCGCCACCGGATCGACCAGCTCGAGCTGCGCCTGGCCGCCCTCGAGCGCCGCGCGGACGGTTAGCCGGCCTCCTCGCGCAACGGCATCTCCCGGGCCAGCGCCCAGGTCGCGGCCAACGCGACGGCGAAGCCGCCGATACCGGACGCGAGCGCCAGCCCCACCGAGCCGGATCCGGTGACGTTCGCAAACCGCGCGCCGACGCCGATCTCGGTCGCGGCGACGACGGCCACCGCCAGCGGCGCCGTGATCACCAGGCCGTACCAGTACAGGCGCCGGAACGTGGCGGCGGCAAGGGCCCCTGCCACCGCCCACGCGAGGTAGACCAGCACGTAGGTGAGCAGGATCGGCCCGACCTCGCCGCCCGAGGTGAACAGGTAGTCCCGGGTGAGCCGGTGCGGCCAGCCGGCGACCCGGTAGAGGGCCAGCTCGAGCAGGTAGCCGACCGTCGTCAGCGCGGCCAGGACGGCGGCGAACGCGACCAGGTAGACGCTGGCCCGCCGCAGGAAGTCGCGCCTTGTCCGCCCGTGGGCGACGTGCAGGCGCAGGTAGACGCCGGTCAGCCAGATCCCGGTGCCGAACGCGAACCACCTGAGCACCTGGGTGAGGTGCTCCCAGAAGCTCCCGGTCACCGTGCCGAAGATCGCGCGTCCGGCCACGAAGAGGACGCTCAGCAGGAACAGGCCCAACCAGATCAGCACGGCGTAGGCCAGCGCGCCGGGCTCCGGGAAGCGGGCGATCGACCACGCCCTGCGCTCGGTCATGCCGGCTCCTTCTCGGTGAGGTGGATGAACAGGTCCTGCAACCCGACCGGCCCGAGCTCGAGCCCGGCGGCTCGGGCCCGCTCGAGCAGCGAGTCGTGGATCGGACCGTAGATCGTCGTCGACTTCGTCGGCCCGAGCTGCCGCTCGCCGAGCACCGGATACCCGTTGACGATCCGGTCGACGGCCTCGGCCGGCCCGGTGACCGCGACCCCGCGCGAGCGCAGCGCCTCGACCTCCTCGTGCAGCACGAGGCGGCCCCGGTCGATGATCACGACGTCCTCGAAAAGCGCGCCCACCTCGTCGATCAGGTGCGTGGACAGGACGAACGTGCGCGGGTGGGCGATGAAGTCGCTGAGCAGCTCGTCGTAGAACAGGTACCGGGTGGGCACGTCCATGCCGAGGTGCGACTCGTCGAACAGCGTCACCGGCGCCCTGGCCGCCAGCCCGAGCACGGCGCCGAGCGCGGACCGCTGCCCCCTGGACAGCGAGCCGATGGTCTTGCGCGGCGACAGCCCGAACCGGTCGAGCAGCGTGCCGGCGTACTCGGCGTCCCAGTGCGGCCGCAGGTCCGCGGCGAAGCTCAGCGCCACCTCGACCCGGTCGGACCTGCCCACCGTGTCGCAGGTGCTGCGGATCAGGCACACCTGGCTGGTGACCTTCGGGTTCTCGAACACCGGCTGCCCGCCGATCCGCACGGTTCCGCCCGACGGCTTGCAGAACGCGGCCAGCACCGACAGCAGGCTGGTCTTGCCCGACCCGTTGCGCCCCAGCAGCCCGTAGATCTTCCCACCGTCCAAAGTGAACGTCAGCCCGTCCAGCGCGGCGACGTTCCCGTAGCGCAGCCGCAGATCCGCGACCTCGATGGGAGGACTCATCGCCCCTCTCCGTCCGCGTGCTCCTCGATGCGCGCGATCACGTCGGCGAGCGGGATGCCGATCGCCCTGGCCTCGGCCACCATCGGATCGACCACGTCGGCGAAGAAGCTCTTCCTGCGCTGGGCCCGCAACGCGTCCCGGGCCGTCGGGCTGACGAACATGCCGATGCCTCGCTTCTTGTACAGGACTCCCTCGTCCACCAGCTGCTGGAACGCCTTGGCGGCGGTCGCCGGATTGATCCGGTAGAAGGCGGCGTACTGGTTGGTCGACATGACCTGCTCGTCCCGGTCGAGCGCCCCACTGAGCACATCCGCCCTGATCCGATCGGCAATCTGCCGGTAGATCGGACTCCGGTCGTCGAACATGCCCGCCTCACTGGTTCATTACTGATGTAAGGAACCATAGCAGCTGCGCAACCACGCGCTCAACCGGCAGCCGCCGACGCCACTCGGCCACCCGCCAAACAGTGCGCCCGCGGCCCCCGACCCCGATCGGTCACGCCCGCAGGCGCAGTCCCCTTGGCGTGGCGCGGAACCCGGCGTCGCGGAGGATCTCGGCGAGGCGGGAGGTGAGGGCGGTTTCGCCGTCGGCCTTCTGCACGGCGAGCTGGCCGAGCCAGCCCTCGCGGACCGCGCGGGAGAGGCGTTCGGCGGCCGTGCGCAGGGCGGCCTCGTCCTCGGTGAAGGACAGCAGGGAGCGGCCGCCGCGCTCGACGTAGAGCACGGGGACACCGTCGACGAGCACCGCGAGGGCGCCGGCTTTCCTTGCCGGACGGTGCTTTCCACCGCCCACCGGGTCCGGCCATGGCAGCGCGGCGCCGTACGGCTGGGCGGGGTCGGCGGCCGCGAGCACGACCGCCGCCGGGTCGGCGGGCGGCAGCGAGCCCTCCGAACGGGACAGCGCGCGCAGCCGGTCGACCGCGCCGCGGGCGGCGAACTGGGCCGCGCCGAGGCCCTCGACCACGTAGCCGCGGACGATCTGCCCGGACTCCTCCTGTGCCCGCAGCACCCGGTAGACCGCGCTGAACCCGCCGCTGACCCGTTCGGTGTCCAGCGCTCCCCGGGTGAGAACCCCGTGCCGCTCAAGGAAGGCCTCGGCCCTGGCGTGTGCGCGGCGGGTCGGGTCGGTCTCCCTGGGGGCCACGAGGGACCAGCGGCCGGCGACGGTCGGCGGGCCGGTGCGGGTGGGCATCGCCGGCCGCGTGGCCCGAAGGCGCGCGTAGCGGCCGCGAGGCGCCGAGCGGCGCGGCTTGTGCGCCGCCCCGCCACCGGACACCAGGGCCCGCAGGGGGGCCAAGGTGTCGTTGGTGACCAGCCCGGCCCACAGCAGATCCCACAGCGCGGCAACGACATCGGTGTCCGGGGGAGCGGTCGCGCCGCCGTCGACCAGCATCATGGCCGCCCGGTCGGCCACCTGCCGGAAGAACAGCGCGCCACCGTCCAATGAGGACAGAACGGCGCCGTGCAGCGGGGTGTCCGGCACCGCCTCCTCGACGTCGGGCAGCAGCAGGTCGGCCACATCCGTCGGGGCGACGGCGATCCAGCCGTCCCCACCGGCCAGCGGCCCGCAGCCGCACCAGGTCACCTCGCCGGCCGCGGTCAGCTCGTCGAGCAGGGCGGGCGAGTAGCCGGGCAGCCGGGACGGCAGGATCAGCGACTCGACCGCACTGGCCGGCAGCGGCGCCCCGGCCAGCTGCTCCACCACGGCAAGCACGTCGTCGGCGGTCGGCGCGGTGCGCATCCGCTTGCCCACGCCGTGCCAGGCCGGCAGGAACCGCCCGAGCGCCGCCGGTTCGACCGGCTCCACCTCGGCCCGCAGCCGGGCCAGCGACGCCCTGCGCAGCCGCCGCAACACGTCCGCGTCGCAGTACTCCGTGTGCGTCCCACCCGGCCGCAGCTCGCCGCGCACCAGCCGGCCAACGGCCACCAGCCGGTCCAGCACCCCGGTCACCACCGAGACCCCGAGCCCGAACCGGGCCGCCGCCTCGGCCGCCGGGAACGGCCCGTGCGTGCGGGCGTAGCGGGACACCAGGTCTCCCAACGGATCCGCCACCGGCTCGGTGAACGCCTCCGGCACTCCGACCGGCAGCGCCACCCCCAGTGCGTCGCGCACCCGGCCGGCGTCCTCGATCGCCACGTACCGCTCGTCGCCGGCGATCCGCACCCTGATCGCCCGCCGCGCGGATTCCAGCTCGGCCAACCACTCCGGCCGCACCCCGCGCTCCGCGGCCTCCACAATGGACAGATCACCGAGGAACCGCAGCAGGTCGGCGGCGTCCTCGACGTGCCGGGCGTGCCGGGACGGGTCCAGCCGCTGCAGCGACCGCTCGACCTCGGCCACCACGTCGGCGTCCAGCAGCTCCCTGATCGCCTCGGAGCCGAGCAGCTCGGCAAGCAGCGCCGAGTCCAGCGACAGCGCCGCGGCCCGCCGCTCGGCCAGCGGAAGGTCGGCGTCGTAGAGGAACAGCCCGGCGTAGCCGAACATCATGCTGCGCGCGAACGGCGACGCCGACTGGGTCTCGACCTCGACGACCCGCACCCGCCGGGCCCGCACGTCGGTCATCAGCTCGCGCAGTCCCGACACGTCGTACACGTCCTGCAGGCACTCCCGCATGGCCTCCAGCACCACCGGGAACCGCTCGTACTTCGCCGCAACGGACAGCAGCTGGGCCGAGCGCTGGCGCTGCTGCCACAGCGGGGTGCGCCGCCGGGGATCCCGGCGGGGGAGCAGCAACGACCGCGCCGCGCATTCCCGGAACCTCGACGCGAACAGCGCGGAGCCGCCCACCTCGGCCACCACGATCTGCTCGACCTCCTCCGGGTCGAGCAGCACGTCCTCGGCGCCGGCCACGATCTCCGCGCCGGCGTCGTCCACCAGGTCCGGCAGCCGCACCACGATGCCGTCGTCGGAGTGCACCACCTGGGTCTCGATCCCGCGCCGCTCGCGCAGCCGCGCGGCGATGGCCAGCGCCCACGGGGCGTTGACCTGAGCGCCGAACGGCGAGTGCACGACCATCCGCCAGTCGCCGAGCTCGTCGCGGAACCGCTCGACGAGCAGGGTCCGGTCGTCCGGCACGTGCCGGGTGGCCTCCCGCTGCTCGGCCACGTAGGCGAGCAGGTTGTCGGCGGCCCACTCGTCCAGCCCGGCCTCGGCCAGCCGGGCCCGCGCCGCCGCATCGTCCATAGTGGACAGCTCGCGGACGAACCTCCCGTACGCCCGGCCGAGCTCCAATGGTCTGCCGGGGGCGTCGCCCTTCCAGAACGGCATCCGGGCCGGCTCGCCCGGCGCCGGCACCACGATCACCCGGTCGTGCGTGATGTCCTCCACCCGCCACGCCGAGGTGCCGAGCAGGAACGTGTCGCCGACCCGGGACTCGTAGACCATCTCCTCGTCCAGCTCACCCACCCGGGAGCCGGGCCCGCCCTCCGAGCCGGGCGTCGTCACGGTGAACAGGCCGCGGTCGGGGATCGTGCCGCCCGAGGTGACCGCCAGCCGCTGCGCTCCCGGCCGGCCGCGCAGCTCCCCGGTGATGCGGTCCCAGGTGACCCGGGGCCGCAACTCCCCGAACTCCTCGCTCGGGTAGCGCCCGGCCAGCATGTCCAGCACCGAGTGCAGCGCCGAGTCGGGCAGCGAGGCGAACGGCGCGGCCCGCCGCACCAGCGTGGCGATCCGGTCGACCGTCCACGGCTCCAGCGCCACCATCGACACGATGTGCTGGGCCAGCACGTCCAGCGGGTTGCGCGGGTAGCGCACGGCCTCGATCGCCCCGGCCGCCATCCGCTCGGCGACCACCGCGCAGGACACCAGATCTCCCCGGAACTTGGGGAACATCACCCCGCGGGACACCGCGCCCACCTGGTGGCCGGCCCGGCCGATCCGCTGCATCCCCGCCGAGACCGTGGGCGGCGCCTCGATCTGGATCACCAGGTCGACCGCGCCCATGTCGATGCCCAGCTCCAGCGAGGACGTGGCCACCACGCACGGCAGCCGGCCGGACTTGAGCTCCTCCTCGACCACGGTGCGCTTCTCCCGGGCCATCGACCCGTGATGGGCCCTGGCGATGACCGGATCGGCCACGCCGGCCGCCCAGCCGGACTCGGCGATCACCTCGGCCGGGAAGTGCCCGACGTCCTTCGGGTACACCGGGTCTTCCGCGGCCAACTCGTTGAGCTTGGACGTCAGCCGCTCGGCCAGCCTCCTGGAGTTGGTGAACACGATCGTGGACCGGTGCTGCCGCACCAGGTCGAGCACCCGCCGCTCCACCGACGGCCAGATCGACGGGCGCCGCGCCTCGCCCGACTCCGGTTCCTGCTCGGATACCGCGGCCATGTCCTCGACCGGGACCTCGACCCGCATCTCGATGGTCTTGCTGATCCTCGGCTGGATCACCGTCACCGGCCGGCCGCCGGCCAGGAACGCGCCGACCTCGTCCACCGGACGGACCGTGGCCGACAGCCCGATCCGCTGGGCCGGCCGGGGCAGCATCGCATCCAGCCGCTCCAGCGACAGCGCCAGGTGCGAGCCGCGCTTGGTGCCGGCCACCGCGTGCACCTCGTCGACGATCACCGTCTCCACCCCGCGCAGCGACTCCCTGGCCGCGGAGGTGAGGATGAGGAACAGCGACTCGGGCGTGGTCACCAGCACGTCGGGCGGGGTGCGGGCGAACGAGCGGCGCTCTTCGGCCGGCGTGTCCCCGGTGCGCATGCCGACGGTGATCGACGGCTCCGGCAGGCCGAGCCGGTGCGCGGCCTGGCGGATGCCGGCCAGCGGCGCGCGCAGGTTGCGCTGCACGTCGACGGCCAGCGCCTTGAGCGGGGACACGTACAGCACCCGGCACCGCTGCGTGCGGTCGATCGGCGGCCCGGCGGAGGCCAGCCGGTCCAGCGCCCACAGGAAGGCGGCCAGCGTCTTGCCCGACCCGGTGGGCGCGACCACCAGGGCGTGCTCGCCGGCCGCGGCCGCCCGCCACGCGCCGACCTGGGCCTCGGTGGGCGCGGCGAACGCACCGGCGAACCAGTCCCTCGTCGCCGGCGTGAAGAGGTCGAGCACGGTGCCGTCGCTGCCCACGCCCACCATCTTGACCCAACCCACCGACAATGCCGTCGATCTGGGAGACCGAGCCCACCGCGGTGGACAGTCATGGCAGCATCTTCGGCAGCAGTTCAGGCGAGGGGAGAACGGTGAACGTCCTGTCGGTGGATCTCGGCACGTCCAACACCGTTGCCGTGCTCGCCGCGCACGGTCGACCGCCGCGAGTGGTCGATGTGGACGGGGCGTCGATGATGCCGTCCGCCGTGTTCGCCGCCGAGGACGGGAGCCTCGTCGTCGGCCGGGACGCCGACCGGCGGGCCCGGTTGGATCCGTCGCGGTTCGAGCCCAACCCCAAGCGTCGCATCGACGAGGGCACGCTGTTGCTGGGTGACGCGGTGGTGCCGGTGACCGACGCGCTGGCCGGGGTGCTGCGCCGGGTCATCGAGGAGACCTCGCGCCAGCTCGGCGGCAAGCGCCCGGACGAGGTCCGGCTGACCCATCCGGCGCAGTGGGGTCCGGTGCGGCGCAACGTGTTGCTGTCGGCGGCCCGGCAGGCGGGGATGGGCTCGAACCTGGTGTTGGTGCCCGAGCCGGTGGCCGCGGCCGCGCATTTCGCGTCGTTTCCGGATCGGAGTCTGGTGCCGGGCCAGGCGTTGGCGGTCTACGACCTGGGTGCCGGCACGTTCGACGTGGCGGTCGTCGGCGCGACCCAGAACGGGTTCGTGGTGCTGGCCGAGGCGGGTCTGCCCGACCTCGGCGGGCTGGATGTCGATCAGGCGTTGCTCGAGCACGTCGGCCGGCAGGTCTCCGCCCGCGACCCGGCCCGCTGGCAGAACCTGCTCCGCCCGACGTCCACCGGCGACCGGCGGGCCCAGCGGGCGTTGCGCGAGGACGTGCGCGCCGCCAAGGAGTCGCTGTCCCGGCACCCGCAGACCGACCTGCCGCTGCCCGAGCCGTTCAACGACGTGCTGGTGACCAGGGTCGAGCTGGAGGCGTTGATCCGGCCCGGCATGCTGCGCAGCGTCGAGCTGCTCGCGGCCACCATCCGCTCCACCGGGCTGAGCCCGGACCGGCTGGTCGGCATCTACCTGGTCGGCGGTTCGAGCCGGATCCCGCTGATCGCCACGCTGATCGCCGAGCAACTGCGGGTCGTGCCCACCAGCCTCGACCAGCCCGAGACCGCGGTCGCCCTCGGCGCGCACCACGTGCCGCAAGAGGGCATCACGATGCGCACCAGCGACATGAGCAGCACGATCGAGGTCGTCCAGCGGACCCAGCGGATGGCCCCGCCCGCCGGGTACACCCCGCCGGCCGCGTCCCCTCCCGGCGGCTTTCCGGCCAGCGGGCCACAGCCGGTCGTGCCCCAACCGGGACCGCAGAGCGGACCGGTTCCGGTGGCCGCGCCGCCCCGGCCGACGCCGCAGTTCGTCGGCCACCCGCCCCAGCCCGAGCGTTCCAACAAGAAGCCGCTGATGATCCTCGGGGCCATCACGGCCGTCGCGCTGATCGCCGTGGCGGTGGTGTTCTTCGTGACGTCCGGCGGCTCGGGCGGCGGCGGAGGCGGTGGCGGCGTGACCGCCGAGCAGTGCGGCGACCAGACGCCGGACGACAAGGGGTTCAGTGGCTGCATGCGCACGCTGGCCGGCCGGGTGCTGGAGAACAACGACTGCCAGCCCGGAGTGACGTTGCCGACCGGCGGCGACCCGATCCCCGCGCCCGGCGCCACGGCGGCGACCTGCACGCTCGACGGCGGCCGCACGGTCTTCTACTACCACTTCACCTCGCCCGAGGTCGCCGAGCAGAGCATCGACGCGGTCCTCGCCGGGTTCCAGAAGAGCAGGGAGGAGGCCGACGGCGGCGACTGGGAGGGCGGCGGACTGCGGGGCAGGTACTACGCCGTCGACACCAACCTCGGCGTCGAGTTCCTCGCCTTCACCGCCAACGACAGCCCGGTCATGGGCATGCTGATGCAGGTGGGCAGCGGGTCGTCCGGCCAGAGCCTGACGGACTACTTCAACGAGCACATCAAGCCCGGTTCGAACGGCTGATCCGCGTGCCCGTCCTGTCGGTGGCTCTCGGCACGTCCAACACGGTCGCCGTGCTGTCCGGGCACGGGCGGCCGTCGCGGGTGGCGGAGGTGGACGGCTCGGCGCAAGGACCGGCCGCTGGTCGGCTGGCTGACCCGGACCCGGCCGGGCGGCGACGACCTCACCCCGGACACGCTGGCCGACTACTTCGGCCAGCAGGTCCGGCCGGGAACCTAACGCCGGTTACGCAGTGCGAGCAGCCCGACGACGATGCAGGCCACCAGGCTGCCGATCACCCCGATCGTGAGCAGCGTGGACTCCAGCCCGGACATCTCGAGGTCCATGCGCCCGATTCTGCCGGGCACGTAGGGTGGTGTCGATGCGCATCACGGTCTTCCGCAGGCTGATGGCCCAGGAGTTCGGCGAGGTCCGCGCCGACATGCTGGCCCGCGACCACGTCTTCAGCTCGCTCGGCAACCGCACGGTCGACGAGGCGCTCGAGGCCGGGTTGCCCACCAAGGAGATCTGGCGCGCCGTCTGCGACACCTTCGAGATCCCGCCCGAGCGCCGCTGAGGGGCCGGCAAGCATACCCGCCCGGCGTGTCGTAACATCCTCGAACATCAGTTCGTCTAGTGTGTTGTCCACAGCCGGGTCAGCTGTCCACAGATCGGCGCGGCAAGCCCAAAACGTCGGCCCCCGGCCGTAGCGTCGGCGGCGTGAGTGCACAGACTCGAACCAACCGAGGTGGATCCAAGATGCCAGCAGCACCGGACCGGGAGAAGGCGCTCGAGCTCGCCCTCGCCCAGATCGACAAGAACTTCGGCAAAGGGTCGGTGATGCGCCTCGGCGACGAGGGCCGCGCTCCGATCGAAGTCATCCCCACCGGCTCCATCGCGCTGGACGTGGCGCTGGGCATCGGTGGCCTGCCGCGCGGCCGGATCGTGGAGATCTACGGCCCGGAGTCCTCCGGCAAGACGTCGCTCGCCCTGCACGCCGTGGCCAACGCGCAGCGGGCCGGCGGCATCGCGGCGTTCATCGACGCCGAGCACGCGCTCGACCCCGACTACGCCAAGGCGCTCGGCGTCGACACCGACGCCCTCCTGGTCTCCCAGCCCGACACCGGCGAGCAGGCCCTGGAGATCGCGGACATGCTGATCCGCTCCGGTGCCCTGGACGTCCTCGTGATCGACTCCGTCGCCGCCCTGGTCCCCCGCGCCGAGATCGAGGGCGAGATGGGCGACAACCACGTCGGCCTCCAGGCCCGCCTCATGTCCCAAGCCCTCCGCAAGATCGCCGGCGCGCTCAACACCTCCGGCACCACCGCCATCTTCATCAACCAACTGCGCGAAAAGATCGGCGTCATGTTCGGCTCGCCGGAGACCACCACCGGCGGCAAGGCGTTGAAGTTCTACGCCTCCGTCCGCCTGGACGTGCGCCGGATCGAGACCCTCAAGGACGGCGGCGAGGCGGTCGGAAACCGCACCCGGGTCAAGGTGGTCAAGAACAAGTGCGCGCCGCCGTTCAAGCAGGCCGAGTTCGACATCCTGTACGGGCACGGCGTCAGCCGCGAGGGTTCGCTCATCGATATGGGTGTGGAGCAGGGAATTCTGCGCAAGTCCGGTGCCTGGTACACCTACGAGGGCGATCAGCTCGGGCAGGGCAAGGAGAACGCGCGCAAGTTCCTGCGGGACAACCCCGACGTGGGCAACGAGATCGAGAAGCGCATCAAGGAGAAGCTCGGCATCGGCCCCAAGCTCGACGCCGACGACAAACCCGCCCCGGTTGATTTCTAGGTTCCGGAGGAGGGGGACCGGGGTGGGCCCCCGGGGGTTGGAGGCGCGCTTGTATGTGGATGGCTGGGTTTTCGTTGGCGGGTGCCGGTTGGCGGGTGGGGCGCGGTAGTCGGGCGGTGGTGAGGTTGGGTCGGCGGGTGGCGGTTGTCGGGGATGGCTGACGCGCCGAACGTTGAGGATCCGGTGCAGCGGGCCAAGGACATCTGTTTGCGGTTGCTGACGGTTCGGCCGCGGACCCGGGCGGAACTGCAGCAGGCGTTGGCCCGCAAGGGAATTGATGGCGAGGTCATCGAGGGGGTGCTCGGGCGGCTCGACGCGATCGGTCTGGTGGACGACAGGTCGTTCGCCGAGGTGTGGGTGCGGTCCCGGCACACCTACGAGGGGCTGGGGCGGCGGGCGTTGGCCGCGGAGCTTCGGCGCAAGGGGGTGGAGGAGTCGGTGACCGCCGAGGCGGTGGCGGCGATCGACTACGGCGCCGAGGAGGAGCGGGCGCGTCAGTTGGTCCGCAAGAAGCTGCGCACGCTCGGCGGGGCCGACGACGCCGTCAGGGTCCGACGGCTGGTGGGCATGCTGGCGCGCAAGGGCTACTCGCAGGGCATGTCGTTCCGGGTGGTTCGGGACGAGCTCCGGTCGGCGGACGCGGACACCGACCTCCTCGACGACGCCCCGCTCGACTGATCCGGTCGGCCGTCATCGCGGTGAGGCCGTGATCACACCACCAACCGGGGGCTTACCAGGCGATTCGCGGCGTGTGGTACTTGTCCTACCGGCACCGGAGCGGCACAGTCAGCGGTACGGGGCCACCGGTGGCAAGCCGGGCGGTGGTTACTCGACGTGACGGTGTTGAATCGTCGAATCACCCAGGATCAGGCCGGATAACCGAAGACGAGGACACGATGACCACAAGCGTGGGCGCCAAGAGCCGGGCGCAGATTCCCGCGCGCACCCTCCGTACCGATCGTTGGTGGCGTCCGCCGGTGGTGACCGGCGCCGTTCTCGCCTTCTTCATCGTGTACGCCACCGGCCGGATCTTCATGAACGACTATTACTGGGTCCCGGAGTTCCAGTATCTGACGCCGGTCTACTCGCCGTGCGTGAGCGAGTCGTGCGTGCCCGGCTCGGTCCACTTCTTCACGATTCTGCCCGCCATGCCGGTGTTCATCCCGATCGCGCTGATCACGTTCGCGATCCTGGCCGGCTTCCGCGGCACCTGCTACTACTACCGCAAGGCCGGCTACCGGTCGTTCTTCCTGGCGCCCGCGGCGTGCGCGGTGCCCGAGCCGCACAAGAAGTACACCGGGGAAAGCCGGTTCCCGCTGGTGCTGTTGAACGCGCACCGCTACTTCTTCTACGGCGCCGTGCTCTTCGGTCTGATCAACATCTACGACGGCGTCCTGGCCTTCCACGGCAAGGACGGCGGGTTCGGCATCGGCCTCGGCACCCTGATCATCTGGGTGAACCTGGTGATGCTGTGGGGCTACACGCTGTCCTGCCACGCCTGCCGGCACATCGTCGGCGGCAAGCTGAAGAACTTCTCCAAGCACCCGCTGCGGTACGCCTACTGGAACTTCGTGTCCAAGCTCAACGCCAGGCACGCCCAGTTCGCCATGATCTCGCTGTTCACGGTGATCTTCACCGACGCGTACATCATGGCGGTGTCCGCGGGCTGGATCTCCGACCTTCGCTTCGTCAACTGAGTAGGAACCATGATTCAGGTTGAGCGGCATGCCTATGACGTGGTCGTGATCGGCGCCGGGGGCGCCGGTCTCCGCGCGGTCATCGAGGCGCGGCAGCGGGGGCACAGCGTGGCCGTGGTGTGCAAGTCGCTGTTCGGCAAGGCGCACACCGTGATGGCCGAGGGCGGCTGCGCCGCGGCGATGGGCAACGTCAACTCCAACGACAACTGGCAGGTCCATTTCCGCGACACGATGCGCGGCGGCAAGTTCCTCAACAACTGGCGGATGGCCGAGCTGCACGCCAAGGAGGCCCCGGAGCGGGTCTGGGAGCTGGAGACCTACGGCGCGCTGTTCGACCGCACCAAGGACGGCCGGATCAGCCAGCGCAACTTCGGCGGCCACACCTACCCGCGGCTGGCCCACGTCGGCGACCGAACCGGCCTCGAGCTCATCCGGACCATGCAGCAGAAGATCGTTTCCTTGCAGCAGGACGACTTCAAGGAGTTCGGCGACTACGAGGCGAAGATCAAGGTGTTCGCCGAGTGCACGATCACCGAGCTGCTCAAGGACGGCGATCGGATCGCCGGCGCGTTCGGCTACTGGCGCGAGTCCGGCCGGTTCATCCTGTTCGAGACGCCGGCCGTGGTGCTGGCCACCGGGGGCATCGGCAAGTCGTTCAAGGTCACCTCGAACTCCTGGGAGTACACGGGGGACGGTCACGCGCTCGCCCTGCGCGCCGGCGCCACGCTGATCAACATGGAGTTCGTCCAGTTCCACCCGACCGGCATGGTCTGGCCGCCGAGCGTGAAGGGCATCCTGGTCACCGAGGGCGTCCGCGGCGACGGGGGAGTGCTCAAGAACTCCAAGGACGAGCGGTTCATGTTCGGCTACATCCCGCAGGTGTTCAAGGGCCAGTACGCCGAGGCGCCGGACGAGGCCGACCGCTGGTACACCGATCCGGACAACAACCGGCGCACCCCGGACCTGCTGCCCCGCGACGAGGTGGCCCGCGCGATCAACACCGAGGTGAAGGAGGGCCGCGGATCCCCGCACGGCGGCGTGTTCCTCGACATCGCCAGCCGGCTGCCGGCCGAGGAGATCAAGCGCCGGCTGCCGTCGATGTATCACCAGTTCAAGGAACTGGCCGATGTGGACATCACCAAGGAGCCGATGGAGGTCGGGCCGACCTGCCATTACGTGATGGGCGGGGTCGAGGTCGACCCCGACTCCGGGTCGTCGGTCGTCCCCGGCCTGTTCGCCGCCGGCGAATGCTCCGGCGGGATGCACGGCTCCAACCGGCTCGGCGGCAACTCGCTGTCCGACCTGATCGTGTTCGGCCGCCGGGCCGGCCTCGGCGCCGCGTCCTATGTGGAGTCGTTGGACCGCAGGCCGGCGGTCAACGAGTCCGATGTGGACGCCGCGGCGCACGCGGCCGTCGCGTCGTTCGACCCGCCGCCCGACGGCGTCGAGGCGGAGAACCCCTACACGCTGCACAGCGAGCTGCAGCAGGCGATGAACGACCTGGTCGGCATCATCCGCACGGCCGACGAGATGAAGCGGGCGCTGGACAAGCTGGCCGAGCTCAAGCAGCGGGCGCGCAACATGATGGTCGAGGGGCACCGGCAGTTCAACCCGGGCTGGCACCTGGCCATCGACCTGCGCAACATGCTGCTGGTCAGCGAGTGCGTGGCCAGAGCGGCGCTGGCCCGCAAGGAGAGCCGCGGCGGCCACACCCGGGACGACTACCCGGACATGGAACCCAGCTGGCGCAACAAGTTGCTGGTCTGCCGGGCCGCAGCGGACGACGACGCGCCGGTGCCCGCGGTCACCGTCACCGAGCAGCCGCAGGAGCCGATGCGGCCGGACCTGCTCGAGCTGTTCGAGCTGTCCGAGCTCGAGAAGTACTACACCGACGCCGAGCTGGCCGCCTACCCGCGAAAGAAGAGCTGACATGGGCTACAAGGCCGAGTTCCGGGTGTGGCGCGGGGACGCCGACTCCGGGTCCCTGCAGGACTTCACCGTCGAGGTGAACGAGGGCGAGGTCGTGCTCGACATCATCCACCGCCTGCAGGCCACCCAGGCGCCCGATCTCGCGGTTCGCTGGAACTGCAAGGCGGGCAAGTGCGGCTCGTGCTCGGCGGAGATCAACGGGATGCCGCGGCTGCTGTGCATGACCCGGATGTCGATCTTCGAGGAGAACGAGGTCATCACGGTCACCCCGATGCGGACCTTCCCCGTGGTCCGCGACCTGGTCACCGACGTGTCGTTCAACTACACCAAGGCCCGCGAGATCCCCGCGTTCCATCCCCCGGCCGGCGTCGCCCCCGGCGAGTACCGGATGCAGCAGGTCGACGTGGAGCGCTCGCAGGAGTTCCGCAAGTGCATCGAGTGCTTCCTGTGCCAGAACACCTGCCACGTGGTGCGCGACCACGAGGAGAACAAGGAGAGCTTCGCCGGTCCGCGCTACCTGATGCGGATCGCCGAGCTGGAGATGCACCCGCTGGACGCCGCCGACCGCACCCGCGCCGCCCAGTCCGAGCACGGCCTCGGCTACTGCAACATCACCAAGTGCTGCACCGAGGTCTGCCCGGAGCACATCAAGATCACCGACAACGCCCTGATCCCGATGAAGGAACGCGTCGCCGACCGCAAGTACGACCCGGTGGTGTGGCTGGGCAACAAGCTGTTCCGCCGCGGCCGCTGATCACAGCAGGGCAAGCAGGGCGGCGCCGACCGGGCCCAGCCAGCGGCCGATCCTGGTCAGCGCCTCGACCACCGAGCCGCCCGCGGAGGCGAGCGCACCGGCGTCCTTGAGCGCCTCGGTGAACCGGCGCAGGTGCCCGCCGATCCCGGCCTGATCGTGGGCGGCGGCCGCGACCCTGGCCTCGTCGAGCGCCCGGCCCGCCCGCTGCCGCTCGGCCGGGGTCAGCCGCAGCTCCGCCAGCGCGCGGGTGAGCAGCTCGAGATCCTGTCCCAGCGACACACTCAGGTCGCCACCGGCGTAGATCCCGCCCCGGTTGTCGATCCGTTGCCAGGACCGGTTGTCCTGGTAGTCCCCGCCGACCGAGACGTTCCCGTCCCCGATGTTGATCCCGCCCGCGCCGCCGGTGACGTCCCGGAACCGGTAGTTGTCGCCCATGGTTCGGCTCCCGTCAGTAGCGGCGGCGTCGTTGCCGCATGCGTCGGTCGTGCCGCCGCCGGGCCGCCTTGGCCATCGCCGTTCCGATCGCCATGAGCAGGGCGCCGGCCACGAAGGCGACGAGGGCCACCGGCAGGATCGTGATCCCGTCGTAGGTCGCGTCGAACGGGTTGTCCGCCGCCGAGTCGGGTCCGATCTTCATTATGAACGACACGATGACGAACCCCACGCCGCCGAAGCCGGCCAGCATCACCAGCATGCCGATGCCGGCGAGCAGGCGGCCGATGCCCTTGCCGCTCACCATCGCGTCCAGCGGGTCGGGCTGGCCCACCTGGACGTCGTAGTTGTCGCCCTCCAGATAGGCGCGCTGATCGTGGTAGTAGTCCCGGCCGGCGTAGTGGCCGCCGCGGTTGTCGACGTGTTGCCAGGACCGGTTGTCCCGGTAGTCCCGCCCGGCGGCGCGGTTGCCCCGCCCGATGTTGACGGGTCCCTGACCCGACCTGACGTCGCGGAACCGGTAGTTGTCGCTCATCTGCGCCCGCCCTCCACTTGGTGCACGCCTCACCGATGGCGACGCCGACGCTTGTGATACCTACGTTTTGGCCAGACCCAGCCGGTCGATCTCGGCGTTCAGCGCGCGCCGCGGGATCTTCTCGAACGGGTCGACGGACACCCTGCCGTTGTCGAGGTTCCAGACCCCGGCGATCCGGCCGCCGTAGAGCACGACCGGGGAGATCCACCCGGCGGTGCGGCTGACCTCGGCGCGGTGCTCGGCCGGGATCAGGTCCCGGTTGACCGCGATCACGTACTGGTCGAACGCGGGCAGCAGCCGCACCAGCGTGCTGCGTGTGGTGTCACGCAACGAGTCGAGGTCGGCGGTGCGGGCGAGCGCCCTGACCCCTTCGACATCCACTTCGGACAGCTCGTCCCGCACGGCGGCGAGCCAGCCGCGCAGCAGCGAGACCTTGGCGACGCCGCGGAACAGCCACTGGCCGAAGTCGTCGAGCGTCGCCGGGCCGTACGCGGCGAGATAGGACCGCAGCAGCCGCGGCCCGGCCTCGTCCGCGGTGACCGGCCGCCAGCCGGGCAGCCAGGTGGCCGGGCTGGTGAAGGTGATCCGGTTGCCGTTCGACGGGCCGTGGCACAGCAGCCCGAGCCAGCTGGCCGGCTTGAGCGCGAACCCCCAGCCGGAGCGCAGGATCTCGGCCAGGTGCGGCGACCCGGTGTGCTCGAGCACGGCCTCGGTCAGCTCCTCGCGGGTGAGGATCCGGCCGGGCAGCACGTCGGCGATCGCCTCGATGATCCCGTTGATCTCGGTCAGGGTGATGCCGTGCCCGCGCAGCACGCTCGGCCGCTCCCACGTGCGCACCGCGCCAGCGCGGCACCGTACGCGGCCGCGTCGTCGGCGGCGTGCAGGTGCAGCGTGCCGCGCACCGACCAGCACCGGACCAGCGTCCGATCCTCGCGCAGCGCCATGTCCACCTCGCCGGCCCGCGGCCGCGCCTGACGCACCGCGATCGCCTGCTCGGCGGCGGACTGCACCTGGGCCTGCACCCCGCACAGCACGCGGGCCAGCTCCACGGCCGACGCCGTACCCGGCTCGGCGAGGTGCTGCCGGCCCATTCGCCAGGCGAGCACCTGATCCCGACGCAGCGTCAGCACGGCCACTCCTCACCTGTTCAAGCGGGGCGTAACCAGTTATAGTGGTGTCGTGGTCAGGGAGTCAAGCGAGCTGATGCTGCGCTGGGACGGCGGGGTCGAGTTCCCGTTCGACGCCGGCGCGCTGTGCCTTGAGCTGCCGACCACCGGTGGGGTCGGCAGCTACCTGAGGCACGAGGCGCTGCGCACACCGGACGATCTTGCCCGATGGCTGGCCGACTGCCGGCTGCGCCTGACCGACGTGCGGGTGGTCGATGACGACCTGCCGGCCGCGCGGCAGCTGCGCAGCGCCATCTGGTCCGCCGCGCACGCGGCGATGACCGGCCGGCCGCTGCCCCGCCCGTCGGTCGGGATGATCAACGAGTTGGCCGCGCGACCGGCCCCGATCCCGCTGCTGGCGGGGGATCGGCGTAGCTGGGCGATCGCCACGACCGGAGCCCAGGCGCTGTCGGCGATCGCCAGGGACGCGATCGACCTGTTCGGTGGGCCCTACGCGAAGCGGGTCCGGATGTGCACGGCGCCCGACTGCGAGCTGATCTTCGTTGACCTGTCCCGCCCGGGAAAGCGGCGATGGTGCTCCATGGAGCGCTGCGGCAACCGCGCCAAGCAGCGTGCCCGCCGCCGCTGATCGGTCAGATCCGGTAGCCCCGGTTCCGGATTCGCTCCCGCCGGCCGTACGCGGCCCTGGCCAGCCAGGACCCGACGGTCGCAAGCAGGACGCCGGCCACGATCGCGACCAGCCCGCCCGAGCCGAGCGGGATTCCGCTCAGCCGCGCGCCGAACGCGTCGTCGGGAAGGTCGCCCGAACTGATCGAGCTCACGAACGCCAGGATCAGCCAGACCCACGCGGCCGCACCGGCGGCGATCACGGTCAAGCCGGCGACCCGCAGCAGGCGGGCCGCGTCCCGCGACGTGATCGGCCGGATCGGTGCGACATTGGACCGCCTGGCGCGGACGTCGTAGTAGTCCCGGCCGGTCGAACGGCCCCGCATTCGAAGGTCGCTTCGCTGCCAGGACTGAAGTTCCTGAACTTTGCCGGGAACGATGGGGCCACGTAGAGCACGGAGATTGTTACTGTACGTCATAGCGGGCGCCTCCCGCGCGTCACCCACGGACACGTGCATCGTAAATCGTCAGCGCGTCCATGAACGTGACGTGTGACACACTGGAACCTGGCTGTTATTCAACTGAAGATCAGAAATCTTCGCTGAACTGTCAGGCGCCGGTGCTCAACGCGGAGGCGAGCTGGACCTCCTCCGGCTTCGGCCCCTCGAGATCCAGATGCTTCTTGCTGCGCCGCTCGCGCTTGCTCAGGTAGTGCGCCAGCCAGGTGAGCAGCAGGCACATGACGATGTACATTGCCGCGACCACGATCGTCAGCGGCACCAGCGGCCGGCCGAACTGGGCCTGGCTGCCCAGGAAGCGGGCGTAGCGCAGCAGCTCCTCGTAGGTGATCAGGAAGCCGAGCGCGGTGTCCTTGAGCAGCACGACGAGCTGGCTGACGATCGCCGGAAGCATCGCCCGCAGCGCCTGCGGCAGCAGCACCAGGTTCATCACCTGGGTCTTGCGCATGCCCACCGCGTAGGCGGCCTCGCTCTGCCCCCGCGGCAGCGCGAGCACGCCGGCCCGGAAGATCTCCGCAAGCACCGCGCCGTTGTAGAGCATCAGGCCGAGCACCACGGAGTTGATCGGCGCGCCGAGCCCGATCCCGTAGTGGAACACGAACATCAGGATGACCAGTGGGATCGCCCGGAACAGCTCGACGACGAGCATCGACGGCACCCGGATGATCGCGTGGTCGGACAGCCGCCCGGCGGCGAAGATCGCCCCGAAGATCAGGGCGAGGACCGCGCCGATCGCGAACGCCTTGAGCGTGTTGACCAACGCGTCGATCAGGTCGCGCTGGATCTGCGCGTACTCGATCCACTCCCAGCGCCGGGCGTCGAACTGGCCGGAGTCGGCGAACCGGAAGATCACGAAGGCGACGACCCCGACCACGGCGAGGGTGCCGACGACCGCATAGATCCGGTGCCGCGCGCGGGCCCTCGGGCCGGGCAGGTCGAACAGGTTCATGCTCATCGCGCCACGCTCCACCGCTTCTCCAGGGCGCGCTGCAGCAGGGTCAGCGGAATGACCAGGATGACGAAGAGGAACGCCACCCAGAGCAGTCCGATGAGGACGCTCTCGCCGCGCTCGGAGAGGTAGTCGCGGATCGCGCCCGCCTCCACCACCGAGAAGCCGGCGGCGATCGTGGTGTTCTTCAGCAGTGCGATCATCGTGCTCACCAGCGGCGGCACCACCGAGCGGGTGGCCTGCGGCAGCACCACATTGGCCAGGCTCTGGCCGAACGTCAGCCCGAGCGCCCTTGCCGCCTCGACCTGACCGGTGGCCACCGTGTTGATGCCGGAGCGGACGACCTCGCAGACGAACGCCGACGTGTACAGCGTCAGGGCGATCACCGCGCCGAGGAACGGGGTGAAGTCGTCCTGGCTGATGATCCGCAGCAGCGGGAACGCGAAGACGAAGAAGAAGAACACCAGGGTCAGCGGGGTGTTGCGGACGATGGTCACGTAGGCGGTGCCGGTCGCCCGCAGCACCGGCACCGGGCTGACCCGCAGCATCGCCAGGATCGTGCCCAGGATCAGCGACCCGGCGGCGGAGACCAGGAACAGCAGGATCGTGTTGCGGAACCCGCGCAGGAAGATGTCGGTGTTGTCGAGCAGGACGTCCATCGATGCCTCTCGCCGCGGCCAGCCACGCCAACTGGCCGGTGACCGCCGCGGCGGTCACCGGCCAGTGAACCGATCAGTACTTCTCGAGCGTCGGCTTCTGCGCCGTGGCGCCCGACTTGCCGAGCGTGCTGTCGTAGATCTTCTGCCAGGTGCCGTCGTCCAGCGCGTTCTGCAGGATCTCGTTCACCTTGTCGCGCAGCGGCTTGTCGTCCTTGGGCAGGCCGATGCCGTACGGCTCCTTGGAGAAGGTCTTGCCGACCACCTTGAACTTGTCCGGCTCCTGGGCCGCGTAGCCCTTGAGGATGGCGTCGTCGGTGGTGACCGCGTCAACCTGGCCCTGGTCGAGCTGGGTCACGCACTGCGAGTAGTTCTGCAGCTCGGTGATCTGGTCGGTCAGCTTCTGGTCGCGCACCCGCTGGATGGGGGTGGAGCCGGTCACCGAGCAGACCTTCTTGCCCTTCAGCGTCTCCGGGCCGGTGATCGAGTTGTCGTCCTTCTTCACCAGCAGGTCCTGGCCGGCGGTGAAGTACGGCCCGGCGAAGGAGATCTGCTGCTTGCGCTTGTCGTTGATGGTGTACGTGCCGACGTAGTAGTCCACGTCGCCGTTGATGATCGCCTGCTCGCGGCCGGCCGACGGGATCGCCTTGTACTGGATCTTGCTCTCGTCGAACCCGAGCTTGGCCGCCACCAGCTTGGCGATCTCGATGTCGAAGCCGCTGTACTTGCCGGTGGTCGGGTCCTTGAACCCGAGGCCCGGCTGATCCTCCTTGACCCCGATGATGACGTTGCCGCGGCTCTTCATCTTGGCGAACGTGGCCGAGCCTTCGACGTTCACATCCGCGGCGGGCGCCTGCGTCTGGGGTGGCGAGCCGGAGTCACCGGGGGAGCCCTCCTTGCCGCAGCCGGTCAGGGCCAGGCCACCGACCAACAGCCCCACTGCCAGGGTACGAACCCTCATCGTTCTGTCTCCAACTCTGTAGATCACGCGGCGCGGGCGACCACGCCGCAGAACAACACCTCAATGCGTGAGGATCTTGCCAAGGAAGTCCTTTGCCCGATTGGATTTCGGCGCCGTGAAGAAGTCGTGCGGGCTGGCGTCCTCGACGATCTCGCCGTCGGACATGAAGACCACCCGATGGGCCGCGTTGCGCGCGAACCCCATCTCGTGGGTGACCACCAGCATGGTCATCCCCTCCTTGGCGAGGTTGACCATGACGTCCAGCACCTCGTTGATCATCTCGGGGTCGAGTGCCGAGGTGGGCTCGTCGAAGAGCATGACCTTGGGGCGCATGGCCAGCGCCCGGGCGATGGCGGCCCGCTGCTGCTGCCCGCCGGACAGCTGGGCCGGGTACTTCTGCGCCTGGTTGGCGATGCCCACCCGCTCGAGCAGCTCCATGGCCCGCTTGCGGGCGTCGGCCTGCGACTCCTTGCGCACCTTGACCGGGGCGAGCATGACGTTGTCGATGATCGTCTTGTGCGCGAACAGGTTGAACGACTGGAAGACCATCCCGACGTCGGCGCGCAGCCGGGCCAGCTCCTTGCCCTCAGCGGGCAGCGGCTTGCCGTCGACCTCGATGAGCCCGGAGTTGATCGGCTCCAACCGGTTGATCGCCCGGCACAGCGTCGACTTGCCCGATCCGGACGGCCCGATCACGACGACCACCTGGCCCCGCGGCACCTCGAGGTTGATGTTCTTGAGCACGTGCAGCGGCCCGAAGAACTTGTCCACCTCCACCATCTTGATCATGGGCGGCGCGGGGTTCGCTGCGGTCATCTGGCCTCCACGGCGCGTTGGTCGGGGTCGAGACTAGCCGGCACGTGCTGGCGGCACCCTAACGCCACCCACTGTCGGGTTCGTGTCGCTTGCCCAACCCGTAAGGTCTCAACTCCATCACGCTCGGGCCGAGGCCCAGGTCAGATCGCCGCAGCGTACGCTCGAGAGCTGAGATGAGCGCGCGTACATACCAGGTTCGCACCTTCGGGTGCCAGATGAACGTCCACGACTCCGAGCGGCTGTCCGGGCTGCTTGAGCAGGCCGGCTACGTCCCGGTGCCCGCGGACGCGGTGCCCGACGTCGTGGTGCTCAACACCTGCGCGGTCCGGGAGAACGCCGACAACAAGCTGTACGGGACCCTCGGGCACCTGGCCACCACCAAGGCCAGGCGCGGGCTGACCATCGCCGTCGGCGGCTGCCTGGCCCAGAAGGACCAGCACCGGGTGCTGGAGCGCGCCCCCTGGGTCGACGTGGTCTTCGGCACCCACAACCTGCACAGCCTGCCGGTCCTGCTGCGCCGGGCCCGCGACCAGGGCACCGCCCAGGCCGAGTTCTTCGACGAGATGCAGCGCTTCCCCTCGGCCCTGCCGGCCCGGCGGGCCAGCGACTGGTCGGCCTGGGTGGCGATCAGCGTCGGCTGCAACAACACCTGCACCTTCTGCATCGTCCCCAAGCTTCGCGGCAAGGAGCGCAGCCGCCGGGTCGGCGACGTCGTCGCCGAGGTCCAGGCCCTGGCCGACAGCGGCGTGCTCGAGGTCAGCCTGCTCGGCCAGAACGTCAACTCCTACGGCACCGACCTGCCCGGACACCGGCAGCTGTTCGGCGACCTGCTGCGCGCCCTCGACGGCGTGGAGGGGCTGGAGCGGCTGCGCTACACCAGCCCAAACCCCAAGGACTTCCGCGACGACGTCGTCGAGGCCATGGCCGCCTGCCGGCCGCTGTGCGAGCACGTCCACTTCCCGCTGCAGTCGGGCTCCGACCGGGTCCTGCGGCTGATGCGCCGCGGCTACCGCCGCCGCCGCTACCTCGAGATCCTCGGCCGGTTGCGGGCCGCCATCCCCGGGCTCGCCTGCTCCACCGACATCATCGTCGGCTTCCCGGGCGAGACCGAGGCCGACTTCGCCGACACCCTCGAGCTGGTCGAGCGGGCCCGGTTCGACTCGGCCTTCACCTTCCAGTACTCCCCACGCCCCGGCACCGAGGCCGCCACCATGCCCGACCAGGTCCCCCCCGAGGTGGTCAAGGACCGCTTCCAGC
>NZ_DASZCQ010000262.1:0-13875 GCF_035942955.1 Actinophytocola sp.
GGTAACGCCATCACGCCGGGGCGGGGGTTCCGGGAGGGGCCGTTCTCGTCCGAGGTCGAGTTGCGTGAGCTCGTTGACATGGCGCAGGAGAGCGGCGTTGTCGACGCGGGTGAGCGCGAGATGATCCATTCGGTGTTCGAGCTGCGGGGGACCATCGCGCGGGAGGTCATGGTGCCGCGGACCGAGATGGTGTGGATCGAGCAGGCGAAGACCGTGCGGCAGGCGCTCGCGTTGTCGCTTCGGACCGGCTACACGCGACTGCCGGTGATCGGCGAGAGCGTCGACGACGTCGTGGGTGTGGTGAACCTCAAGGACCTGGTGCGCGCCGGCATGGAGGCCACACCGGACGGCGTCACGGTCGGCGAGCTGATGGTCCCGGCCACGTTCGTGCCGGACACCAAGCGGCTCGACGACCTGCTCCGGGAGATGCAGCTGTCCCGCAACCACATGGCCATCGCGGTGGACGAGTACGGCGGCACGGCCGGGCTGCTGACGATCGAGGACATCCTCGAGGAGATCGTCGGGGAGATCACCGACGAGTCCGACACCGACGACCGCCCGCCGGTCGAGCACCTCGACGACGGCGCGGTCCGGGTGTCGTCCCGGCTGCCGGTCGAGGATCTCGCCGAGCTGTACGGCGTCGAGCTCGACGCGCACGACGTGGAGACCGTCGGCGGCCTGCTCGCCCAGGTCCTCGGCCGGGTACCGTTGCCCGGCGCCGAGGCCGAGATCGCCGGCCTGCGGATGTACGCCGAGGGCGGCAAGGACTCCCGCGGCCGGATGCGGATCACGTCGGTCGTCGTGCGCGGCCCCGCCGAGCTCGCCGAGGCCCGAAAGTCCACACTGGACACCCTGGACACGGAGTGGGAGAGGAGCGCCGAGCGTGGCTGAGCTCGACCCGGAGGACGCCAAACTGGTCACGCTCGCCCGGTCCGCCCGCGCCCGCACCGGCGCCCCCGAGGCCGCCGCCGTCCGCGACCCCGACGGCCGCACCTACGTCGCCTGCACGGTCGACCTTCCCTCCCTCACCCTCACCGCCCTCCAAGCCGCCGTCGCCGCCGCCGTCTCCAGCGGCGCCAAGACCCTCGAAGCCGCCGCCGTCATCACCGACGCACCCACCCTCGACCCCGCCTCCCGCTCCGCCCTCGCCGACCTCAACCCCGACGCCCCCATCCACTACGGACAGCACTGACACCCCGGGCCAGCCGTGGCACCAGCCCCGGATCGTCGCCGTCACCTGCGCCGCGCGGCGCGGCTCCCACCGCGTACGGGTTCGCACACGGCGGGCCGCCATCACTGCGCGGAGCGGCACGGCCTCGCCGTGTCAGCCTTCGCCGCCGTCTCCAGCGGCACCGGCACCCTCGCCCCGGCCTCCCCGCGCCACCCCGGCCGACCTCGATCCAACGCCACCGTCCACTATGGATATATCCGGCCGGCCGTTTGTTCAGAGTTCGTTGTTCAGCTGCCTGGGCCGGACACTGAACAAACCGGGTGTCGTACACCTGTCGCGCGAGGCGGTCACGGCGGAAGGGCATGGTGGATATGGAACCCGTCCTGGTCACCGAGCCGCGGCTGGCCGAGGTGTTGACCGAGCTGGTGCAGCGCGAGCCGCTGTTTCATCGGCCGGAGCTCGGCACGACGCGGGCCCACTTCGAGGCGATGACGGCCGCCGACTTCTGGGAGGTGGACGCGTCGGGCCGGTGCTACAGCCGGGAATACGTGCTGGATGCTCTCGATGAGCGGTTTCGCGAGCACTACCGGGACCCGTGGTGGACGACCGGATTCCACTGCCGGGAGCTGGCGCCCGAGCTCTACCTGCTGACCTACACCCTCACCCACGGCCACCGGACGACCAGGCGGACGAGCATCTGGCGCCACACCGTCGAAGGCTGGAAGGTCCTGTTCCATCAGGGCACCCTCGTCACGGACGAGCGCTAGCGGCACGGCGGGTCGTAGGGCAGGCCGGGAAGGAACTGGTCCCATTCGGCCCGGCTGATCCTGGGGTGGGCGACGGCGCAGATCTGCCGGGCCACCCGTTCGACGTCGGTCTCCAGGAGCACGACGCGGTCACCGCTGGCCACGGCCAGGGTGTGGCTGTCCGGGCGGAACGCGATCGAGGTGAGGTCGTCGTCGAGCCCGCCGGTGACGGTGGCGAACGTTCTTGGGCCGCCGCGGCCGGTCATGTCCCACAACGTGATCGTGCCGTTGGTGGTGGCCGTAGCCAGCACGCGGCCGTCCGGAGCGAAGGCGACCGCGCGTACCACGTCGGTGTGGCCGGTCAGCTCGCCGCGCGGTTGCGGGCGGGCCCGGTCGGCGACGTCCCACAGCCGCGCGATCTTGTCGCTGCCGGCGGTGACGACGGTTCGACCGCCGGGGCTGAACGCGACCGAGGACACCGGGCCGGTCTCGCTGGCGATCCTGGCGACCTGGTGCGGATCGCCGCGGTGGGTGACGTCGTAGAGGATGGCGTCGTGGTGGGACCCGGCCACCAGCAGGTCGCCCGCGGGGTTGAAGGCCATGGCGAACGCGGGATCCACCCGGTCGAGGATCGTGCCGACGGGGCGCGGCCGCTGCCGGTCGGTGACATCCCACAGCCGGATCACGTGATCCAGCGTCGCGATGGCCAGCGTCTGGCCGTCCGGGCTGAACACGAGGGACACCGCCGTGCCGTCGTGGCCGGGCAGCCGGCCGACCGGCCGCGGGTTGTGCGGGGTGGTGACGTCCCACAGCCGGATCGTCCGGTCCGGGCTCTCGGTCGCCATGGTGCGGCCGTCCTGGCTGACGACCACCGAGCGGAGGGGGTCGCCGGGACCGCCGAGCACGGCGGTGGCCATGTCCGAGTTGCGCCACAGCCGAACCGTCTCGTCGTCGCTCGCGGTCGCCACGATCCCCGGCCCCACCGACACCGACCGCACGGTCTGGGTGTGGCCGAACAGGTGGATGCCGTAGGGGGCGACGGCGAACGTGCCGATCACCGCCCCGCGCGTGGTTGAGGTGGGGTCGATGCGGTAGGCGGCCAGCGCGAGCTGGACGGCGAGGGTGGGCTCGCCGGCCCGCAGCACGGCGTTGGCGTGGTGCAGGGCGCTCTGCGCCACGGCCGCGGCGCGTTGCCGGTCCGCGGTGTGCTGGGCATCGATGGCGTACGCGGTCGCAGCGAGGGCGACGAACAGCATGGTGGCCACCAGCGCCACGAGCCGGCGCAGCAGGCGGGACCGCCGCGCGGTCATGGTGCGCTCCCGGGCGGCGAACTCGAGGCTGGCCGCAAGGAACTCGCGTTCCCGGGTGGTCAGCGCCGGGTCCCGGTCGGCCAGCCAGGTTTGCGCGCGGGCCAGGCCGGCGCCGCGGTAGAGCGCGCCGGGGTCGCGGTCGAGGGACTCCCAGATCAGGGTGGCCTCGGTCAGCTGCCGGTGCACCCGGAGGCCGTCACGGTCCTCGGCCAGCCAGTCACGAAGGCGTGACCAATGACGGATGAGCGACTCGTGTGCGAGCTCGACGCCGTGCCGGTCGAGCGTGACGACCCTGGCCCGGGCCAGCCGGTCGAGCACGGCGGCGGTGTCCTGGTCGTCGTCCAGCTCGCGGCGGTGGACGCGGCGCGCGGTGTCCGATGCGTCGTCGGACAGCGCGGCCAGCCGAAGGAGGATCTGCTTGGCGACCGGCCGCTGGTCGGCGTTCAGCGCGGTGTAGGCGGTTTCGGCGGCGTGCGCGAGGAGGCCGGGTACACCGCCGAACGCCTCGTACCCGGCCAAGGTGAGGGTGGTGCCCCGGCGCCGTCGCCAGGCTTCCCGCAGCGCCGCCGAGATCGCGGGCAGCGCTCCCGGCGAGTTGTGCCCGACCGCGCCGAGCCGGGACACCAGCGCCGTCTCCAGCCGGCAGCCGGAACGCTGAGCCGGCTCCATGATCGCCCGCCGGTACTCGTCCGGGGTCAGCGGCTCGACCGGGATCCGGACGTCGCCGAGCGCCGCGGCGAGCCGCGGATGTCGCGCGCAGTGTGCGTGGAAGTCGTCGCGCACGCCGAGCACCACCCGGGTGCGGCTGGCGCCGGCGAGCGCGGCGGCGGCCAGCGCATCGATCAGCCAGTCCCGCTCGTCGTCGCCGCACCGCGTGAACACCTCTTCGAACTGGTCGACGACGAGCACCAGGTCGACGTCGTCCGGCCGGTCGGCCATGGCCTGCCGGATCCGCAGGTGGAGGTTGCCCGGATCGGCGGCGAGCTCGGCCCCCAGCACCGTCGGCGAGACACCGAGCACGGGCGCCAACCGCACCGCGCACTCCTCGACCGGATGTGACCCTGGCGTGAGCACGGCGACCGGGTCTCCCCGCCGGGCGAGCCGGGGCGTCAGGCCCGCTCGAAGGAGCGACGACGTGCCGCTGCCGGACGGGCCGAACACACCGACGAACCGGTGCCCGGACAGGCGCGCCAGAAGATCGGAGATCATATTCTCCCGGCCGAAGAAGCGGTCGGCATCGTCGGCGCGAAATGCGGCCCAGCCGGCATAGGGAGCCTCGGCGTTATCGGAATCGTCGGGGCCGTTGTTATTGTTGGCGGCTATCTCGGCGGCCGTCTCCCGCCAGCGTTTCTTCCATTCCGTGGTGTTGCCGTCACACGCGGCGACGTAGGCCAGGGTCACCGCGAGGCTGGGCAGCCTGCGGCCGCTCGCGGCCTCGGACAGCGCCGCCGCCGAGTAATGCGCACGCGTGCCGAGCTGGCGATAGGTCGGACTTCCTGCCTTCTCCCGCAGCCGACGCAGGTCACCCGCGAACCGCAGCAGAACATCGTCGCCCGATTCCAGCGGTTGCTCGCGTCTGGGCACCCCAGCCACCTCCAGCTGTCCGCGCCCATTGTTCAGAACTCGTTGTTCAGAGTCCAGCACCGGACACTGAACAAACCGGCTGGCGTACATATGGACCGCGCGGCCGGAGTCGACTCACAGGGGGGAGCCGAGTCCGGCCGCCCACTTTACGTATTCCTTGGGAGCTATCCGGCGCCACCCGGCGAGCAATCGGTATTCGCGATTAGAATGATCACGTGACCACGTCCGAGGTGCGACACCGCTCCGGCTTCGCGTGCTTCGTCGGCCGGCCCAACGCCGGGAAGTCGACGCTGACCAACGCGCTGGTCGGCACCAAGGTGGCGATCACGTCGAGCAAGCCGCAGACCACGCGGCACGCCATCCGCGGCATCGTGCACCGCGCCGACGCGCAGTTGATCATCGTGGACACCCCGGGGCTGCACCGGCCCCGCACGCTGCTCGGTCAGCGGCTCAACGACGTCGTGCGCACCACGTGGTCCGAAGTGGACATCGTGGGGCTGTGCGTGCCGGCCGACGAGGACGTCGGTCCCGGCGACCGGTTCATCGCAAGGGAGCTCGCCAAGATCGCCAGGCACACCCCGGTGATCGGCATCGTGACCAAGACCGATCTGGTCAGGCCGGAGCGGGTGGCCGCGCAACTGGTCTCCCTGCAAGAGGTGCTGGACTTCGCCGAGCTGATCCCGGTGTCCGCTGTGGACGGTTTCCAGGTCGACCGGCTGACCGAGCTGCTGGTGGCCCGGCTCCCCGAGGGACCGCCGCTCTACCCCGGCGGCGAGCTGACCGACGAGCCCGAGGCCACCCTGGTCGCGGAGCTGATCAGGGAGGCGGCGCTGGAGGGGGTGCGCGAGGAGCTGCCGCACTCGATCGCGGTCACCGTCGAGGAGATGGCGCCCCGCGAGGGTCGCGACGACCTGGTCGACGTGCACGCCCTGCTCTACGTCGAGCGCCCCAGCCAGAAGGGGATCATCCTGGGGCACAAGGGGGAGCGGCTGCGCACGGTCGGCTCCACCGCCCGCCGGCACATCGAGGCGCTGCTCGGCAGCAAGGTCTACCTCGACCTGCACGTCAAGGTCGCCAAGGACTGGCAGCGCGACCCCAAGCAGCTGCGCCGGCTGGGCTTCTGAGCCAGCTGCGCCCGAACGGCGACGCCCCGACGGGCAGTCCAGGATCCGGCGGTCAGCTCACCCCTGCCCAAAAGTGCGAATGTGCTACCCGGACCGGGTCGCCGGCACTATGGTCTGCGCGTGAGCACCCCATATGGCCAGGGCCCGTACGGTCAACCTCAGCAGCAGCCATACGGACCGCCCCACGGCCAACCCCCTCCGCCAGGGCAGCCGCCATACGGCCAGCCGCCCCAGTCTCCGCCGTACGGCCAGCCCGTGCAGTCGCCGCCGTACGGCCAGCCGGCCCAGCAGCCGTATGCCCATCAGCCCCGGTACGGCCAGGCGCCGGGCTACGGCCAGAACCCCTATGCCGCGCCGCCGGCCAACCCCTACGCGGCCGCCGCCGGCGAGGTCGTCACCATCCCGGGCGCGGGCAGCTTCAAGCTGGCCGGCATGGGTGACCGGTTCGTCGCCCGGCTGATCGACGGGTTGATCGTCGGCATCCCGATGGTGATCATCAGCCTGATCATCGTCGGCGCCATGACACCGTCCACCGCGGAGATCCTCCGGGGCGAGACCGGGCCCGGCTTCCTGGTCACCGGGCTGGTCTACTTCGGAGCGCTGCTCGTGATCAGCGTGGCCTACGAGGTCGGCATGATCTCCACCCAGGGCGCGACCTTCGGCAAGAAGGCCATGGGCGTGCGCGTGGCGACCGCGGAGACCGCCGCGACACCCGGCCGGGGCATCGGCCAGGGCCCGGCGGTGACCAGGTGGGCGGTCATGTTCGCCCCCGCCATCGTCCCGTTCGTCGGCGGGCTGTGGCTGCTGGTGTGCTACCTGTCGCCGTTCTTCGACGACGTCGCCCGGCAGGGCTTCCACGACAAGGCGGCCAAGACCTGGGTCCTGTCCACGAAATAGTCGGTCCCTGATGGGACGATGAACGCGTGAGCGGAGCTTGCGGAGCGAACCACTGGCACTGCCCCGCCACCGAGGAACGAGGTGGCAGGGCCGCCGTCACCGAGCTTGCGAGGTGACGGTTTGAGCCTGTACCGCGACACCGGGGTGGTGCTGCGCGTGCAGAAGCTCGGTGAGGCCGACCGGATCATCACGCTGCTCACCCAGCGGCACGGCAAGGTCCGCGCGGTGGCCAAGGGCGTTCGCCGCACCACGTCCCGGTTCGGCGCGCGGGTCGAGCCGTTCGCCCACGTCGACGTGCAGTTCTACACCGGACGCACGCTCGACGTGATCACCCAGGTGCAGACCCTCGACGCGTTCGGCGCCGGCATCATCGGCGACTACCAGCGCTACACCGCCGGCTGTGCGGTGCTCGAGACCGCCGACCGGCTCTCCGCCGAGGAGGGCGAGCCGGTGCTGCGGCTCTACCTGCTGGTGGCCGGCGCGCTGCGGGCGCTGGCCGGCGGCGAGCGGGACGCCTCCCTGGTGCTGGACGCCTTCCTGCTGCGGGCCATGGCCTTCGCCGGCTGGGCGCCGGCGGTCAGCGAGTGCGCGCGGTGCAGCGAGCCCGGCCCGCACCGCTCGTTCAACGTCCAGGCCGGCGGCTCGGTCTGCCCGCGGTGCCGCCCGCCCGGCTCCACCACCCCGTCCCCGGAGACCCTCGACCTGCTCGAGGCCCTGATGCACGGCACTTGGGAGGTCGCGGACGCCACCCCGGTCGCCGCCCGCCGGGAGGGCAGCGGCCTGGTCGCCGCCCTGCTGCAGTGGCATCTCGAGCGCCAGCTGCGCTCGTTGCCGCTGGTGGAACGCCGCCGAAGTTGACAGATATGCAAATGGCACTGTGCGTATTGCAGCCGGCACGGCATGATTGTCGCCCGTGCCGCCCAGGCGCTGGATCAGCGTTGCCGTCCCCGTCGTGTGCTTCACCGCATTCGTGATCTGGCTGGTACTCCAGTTCTCTCGAGGTGATCTGGACCGCGGCGACAAGCTGGCCAGCATCGTCAGCATGTCGGTCACGATCATCACCCTCCCGCTGAGCGTGTTCGCCATCGTGATCACCGTCCGGCAAAGCCAGCCGGTCGCACCGGCTGTCGGGCTGCCCGAGCGGCTGGATGCGCTGGCTGAGGCGCTGGCCATGGCGGTGCGTGCGCAATGGGAGGCGGAGGAGCAGGTCCGCCGGATCCACGACCCCTTCCCGTTGCCGGCGCGGTGGACCGCCGCTTCGGAACACCTGATGGATCATTGGCAGAACATCTACGGCGATCCCCGCCGATCGGATCCGATCGAGTTGGACGGCCACGGCGACCACATCGTCGACACCTTCAATCGGATCCCATCGGGGCGGCTGGTTGTCCTGGGCAGAGCCGGCGCCGGCAAGACCATCCTCACCTCGAGATTCGTGCTAACCCTCCTGGCCAATCGGCCGGTACCGGTGCCGGTGATCTTCTCGCTGGGCTCCTGGGATCCCACCCAGCACATACTGCGCGACTGGCTGACCGACCAGCTGGCAACGACCTATCCGATCCTTGCCGAGCGCGATTCCGCCGGCACCACGGTCGCGGAGCATATGCTCACCACCGGACGGATCATGCCGGTGCTCGACGGTTTCGACGAGATCAGCGCGGGTCTGCGGGGCGACGCGATCAACGCCATCAATGCCGGTCTACGTCCCGGCGACCGGTTGCTGCTGACCAGCCGACCCGAGGAGTACGCGGTCGCCGTGGGCGAGGGTGACGTGCTCACCGCCGCAGCCGTGGTGCGGCTGGAGGATCTCACCATCGTCGACCTGTCCTTGTACCTGCGGCTCACCACCCGCAAGATCGATGTCCACAGTGGCCGAACCAAGTGGGCCCCGGTGCTGGAGCACCTGCACGCCGAACCCGGCTCGCCGCTGGCCCAAGTACTCTCGACACCTTTGATGGTCGCGCTCGCTAGAGCGGTCTTCAGCGACACCAAGGCCGATCCCGCCGAACTGCTCGGCGTCACAACCCCGGCCGAGGTCGAGGAGCGCCTGCTCGCGGGCTTCGTGCCGGCCGTGTACTCCGGGTCTCGCGATGTCGGTGCGGATGACGCCGGCCGATGGCTCGAGTTCCTCGCCGCCCACCTCGACCGGCTCGGCACCAACGACCTCGCATGGTGGCAGCTCGTCCGCGCTGTTCCACGGTTGGTAGTGGGGCTGGTCGCCAGTTTCGTGATCGCGCTTGTGATCTGTCTGGTCGGCGGAGTGCCCGCCTTACTGGGACCGTGGCCAAGCGACGCCCTGGCCGGCTGGCTGGCCGCAACGTCGGTGGGTGCTCTCGCCCTCAGCCCGCTCGGTGGCGCGATCATCGGTCTGAGTCGCGGGATGCGGCCGTCTCCGGCCAGGATGCGGTTACGGCTGGCTGGCCGGCTCGGCCACGTTCGGCGTGAACTTGCCCGCGGACTACGCAGTTGGCGCACTATGGTCTGGTTCGGGGCATGGTCGCTGGGCGGGGCGATGTTCGGCCTGGCCGCTTTCCTGTTCGTCCAGTCGGCCGACGGAATCGCGGTGGGGTTGGCGGCAGGCCTGATCGCCGGCGTGGGCATCTGGTTGATGATCACCGTGATTCGGGCGCTCGAGACGCCAGTTGATCCGACTCGAACGGTCAGTCCCGCGGAGTTGTTGCGCACCGACCGGGACACCTCGCTGCGACAAGGGTTCCTGCTCGGCATCGCTGGTGGGGCCGTGTACTGGCTGGTGGTCCTGTTCGCCTTTGAACCGGCGTTCGGGTATCCGTTCGGGGTGGTCTTCGCGGGCGGTGTGTGGCTGCTCGGCTGGCTGATGGCCGTGGCCTGCGGGATCCCGCTATGGCTACTGTGTGTTAGCGCTTGGGGACCATGGCTGATCGCGAGCGCCTGGTTGGCGCTGACCCGGCGGCTGCCGTGGTCGGTGATGGCGTTCCTGGCCGACGCGCACCGCCGGGGCGTGTTGCGCCAGGCGGGTGGGGTGTACCAGTTCCGGCATGCCCGCCTCCAGGATCATCTCGCGGCGGCGGGTGGGTACCGTCGCGGACATGCGTCGACGCCAGAGGGATGAGCTAGATCGGCCGCGGCTGGTGCGACCGCCTGACCCGCATCCTTCTGGGGCCCGGCCGCCCGCGATTCCGGCCGAGTTCGTACCTCACCATGTCGCCATCGTGATGGACGGCAACGGCCGCTGGGCCAACAAGCGCGGGCTTCCCCGGATCGAGGGGCACAAGAAGGGCGAAGCGATGGTGGTCGACGTCGCGGCGGGGTGCATTGAGCTCGGGGTGCGGTGGCTGTCGCTGTACGCATTCTCCACCGAGAACTGGCGGCGCAGCCCGGAGGAGGTGCGGTTCCTGATGGGCTTCTCCCGAGAAGTCATCCACCGCCGGACCGACACGCTGCACGAGATGGGGGTGCGGGTGCGCTGGGCCGGTCGCCGGCCCCGTCTGTGGCGCAGCGTGCTGCGGGAGCTCGAGGCGGCGGAGCGGCGGACCCGGCACAACGAGGTGCTCAACCTGAGCATGTGCATCAACTATGGCGGCCGCTATGAGATCGTGGACGCTGTTCGAGCGATCGCCAGGGAGGCAGCCACCGGCAGGATCAACCCGGACCGGATCGACGAGCGGACCATTGGCCGGCACATGTACCAGCCGGACATGCCGGACGTGGACCTGTTCATCCGCCCGTCGGGGGAGCGGCGCACGTCGAACTTCATGCTCTGGCAGTCTGCCTACGCGGAGCTGGTCTTCCAGGACATCCTGTGGCCGGACTTCGACCGGCGGGACCTGTGGCGCGCCTGCGAGGAGTATGCCGGCCGGGACCGCAGGTTCGGCGGCGCGATCGATGCGGCGGAGAAAGAGGACACGTGACCAACGGCGAGACCGCCGACCTGATGTCGAAGACGAGGCAGGCGCTCGAGCAGTACCACGACGTGCACATCGACGACGACGGTGCGCTGACCTTCCGGCACAGCGAGGTGCCCTGCGCCGTCCAGGCGATGCGCCTCGTGGAGGGTCTCACGCTGCTCAGCCTCACCTGCGTGGTCGCATGGGACCTGCCCGACGAGCCGCGGCTGGCCGTCTCCGCGGCCGAGCGGTCCGGGCAGGGCCTGTTCGGCACGCTCGGCGTCGTGCACACCGAGCGCGGCATGGACGTCACCCTGCGGTACGCCTTCCCGGCCGACGGTCTGTCCCCGTCCGCGCTCGGCACGCTGCTGATGTTGGTCGTGTCCACCGCGTCCCAGCTCCGCGGCGAGCTGCTGAGCGCGGCCGGTAGTCCTCCTACTACCGGGGGCTCGTAAGATCCATGCGCCGCCTGGCATGATTCCGCCCGTGAGCGGAGCTTGCGGAACGAACCATCGAACACTGCCCTGGCGCCGAGGAACGAGGCGACAGGGTCGCCGGCACCGAGCTTGCGAGGTGCTGGATTGAGCACCGTTGTCGGGGATGTCGAGACCCCGAGCCCGCCCCGGCGCCGCTTCAAGATCACCTCGTTGGAGGTGTTGTGCGGCCTGCTGGTCCTGGCGTTGCTCGGGCAGAACTGGCTGACCGGGATCCTCGACGTCCCCGCGATCCGCACCGGCGCGACCGTCTTCGTCGCGGTGTGCACCCAGGCGCTGCCGTTCCTCGTCCTCGGCGTCCTGATCAGCGGGGCGATCGCCGCGTTCCTGTCCGCCGACGCGCTACGCCGGGTCCTGCCCAAGCGCCAGGCGGTGGCCGTCCCGGTCGCCGGCGTCGCCGGGGTCGCGCTGCCCACCTGCGAGTGCGCCGCGGTCCCGGTCGCAAGGCGGCTCATCGTCCAGGGCGCACCCTCCTCGGTCGCGCTGGCGTTCCTCCTGGCCGCCCCCGCGGTGAACCCGGTCGTCCTGGTCGCCACCGCGGTCGCCTTCCCCGGTGAGCCCGGCATGGTGGCCGCCCGGTTCGCCGGCTCGATGGCCACCGCCCTGGCGATGGGCTGGCTGTGGGCCCGGTTCGGCAAGGCCGAGTGGTTCGCCGAGCGGGTCATGCGCAAGCTTCCCGAGCAGACCGACGGCCGGTCCCGCTGGCTGGTCTTCGCCGAGACCGCGCGGCACGACCTCGTCGACGCCGGCGGCTTCCTGGTCATCGGCGGCCTCACCGCGGCCGCGCTCAACGTGGTGGTGCCGCGCAGCTGGATCAACACCCTCGGCGACCAGATCGTGCTCGGCATCATCGTGATGGCCGTGCTCGCCGTGGTGCTCGCCCTGTGCAGCGAGGCCGACGCGTTCGTCGCCGCCTCCCTGTCCGCGCTCCCGCTGCTGCCCCGCCTGGTCTTCCTTGTCGTCGGCCCGGCGATCGACGTCAAGCTGTTCAGCCTGCAGGCCGGCACGTTCGGCAGGTCGTTCGCGATCCGCTTCGCCCCGCTCACCTTCGTGGTCGCGGTGCTGTGTGCCGTCGCCGCCGGCCTGATCTTCCTAGGCGGTGTCCGATGAGGCGGGAAACCCAGAACATCCTCCTCGTGCTGCTCGGCGGGGCGCTGCTCAAGATCTCCTTCACCGGCACCTACCTGCGCTACGTCAAGCCCTCCCACCAGTGGCTGCTGATCACCGCCGGCGCGATCATGGTGCTGCTCGCGCTGCTGTCGATCGGCCGTGATCTGATCAACAACCGCCAGGCCGCGGCGGTCGACGGCCACGAGGGCCACACCCACTCCTCGACCGGCGCCTGGCTGCTGCTCCTGCCCGTGCTGGCCGTGTTCCTGGTCGCGCCCCCGGCCCTCGGCGCCGACTCCGTCACCCGTGCCGCCACGACCAACCGGGCCGTCGACGACGGCCGCGCCGTCTTCCCACCCCTGCCCGCGGGTGACGTGATCGCCCTGCCGCTGAGCGACTTCTCCGCACGGGCCGCCTGGGACGAGGGCAACTCGCTGAACGACCGGTCCATCAAGCTGACCGGCTTCGTCGTGCACGACGGCTCGGCCGCCTACATCGCCCGGCTCGCCATCGGCTGCTGCGCGGCCGACGCCTTCCCGATCAAGGTCCGGCTCGACGACAACCCCGACGCCACCGCCCTGCCCGACGACACGTGGATCGAGGCCGTCGTCAGCCTCAAACCCGGCACCGCCACCCGGGAGAACGACTACGTCCCCGCCGCCGCGGCCCTCGAGCTCCGCGAGATCCCGCAACCCGAGGACCCCTACGAGCATTAGCCGCCAGGGCCGGCCTTGACAATCTGACATTTCATCTATGGAATGTCAGAACGTCAATCCCCCTCGGAGGTAGGCCCGTGGACATGACGATCAACGGCAGCGGCCGCACGGTCGACGCCGATCCCGACGCCCCGGCGATCGAGCTGCTGCGCGAGGGCCTCGGCCTGACCGGCACCAAGCTGGTCTGCGGCGCCGGCGTGTGCGGCGCGTGCACGGTGCAGGTCGACGGCACCCCGATGGTCAGCTGCCTGCTGCCGTGCGCCGCGCTGGCCGGCCGCGAGGTCACCACGGTCGAAGGCCTCGAGCACCCGGTGCAGCGCGCGTTCGCCGCCACCGACGCGCTGCAGTGCGGCTACTGCACCCCGGGCTTCGTCATGGAGGCCGCGGCGTTCGTCGACCGGTGGCGGGCCGGGCACGGCGACGTGGCGCCGGACCGCGCCGAGATCGCCGCCGCGATGGCCGGCCACCTCTGCCGCTGCGGCGCGTACCAGGGCATCTACGCCGCGATCGGCGCCGCCTGCACGGGCGCGTACGACAGCGGCGAGCCGGAACCGGCCAGGGTCGAGGCAATGGACAAGATCACCGGCCGGGCCCGCTACACCACCGACGTGCGGCTGCCCGGCCAGCTCGAGGGCGTCATCGTCCGCTCGACCAGCCCGCACGCCGTGGTCCGCTCGGTGAAGGCGCCCGGCGGCACGGTGCTCGTCGACCTGCTGCCGGACGACCGCACCGTGCGCTACCTCGGCCAGCCGGTCGCCGCCGTCGCGGGGCCGACCGCGGCCGAGGCGCGGGCGGCGGCCGGCGCGGTGCTGGTCGAGTACGACGAGCGGCCGGCCGTGCTCGACCCCGCCCGCGCC
>NZ_DASZCQ010000263.1:0-3890 GCF_035942955.1 Actinophytocola sp.
GCCGCACGCAGCGCGCGGCGCAGCCGTCGTTTCCCACCTGACTCGGGCGACCCGACCGGGCCGCTCCGCGATCACGCCCTGCCTCCCCGGCACCACGTTCGCGCAGGTGAGTCAGACGCCCCGGCGCCATCACGCCGGGCACCCGGCCGGCACCGGACTTTGCCGGAGCCCTACCGTGGGGCGGTGGGGGCTGGGTAGGTATGGGCACAGACGATCTTCTTGGTGATCTTGCGACCGGGCCGGCGCGGCTCGGGGCGGTGCGGTTGATCGCGATCGACGGGCCGTCGGGGTCGGGGAAGTCGGTGCTGGCGGACCGGGTCGTGGCCGGGTTGCGGGCGGGTGGGCGCGAGACGGGGCTGGTGCGCACCGACGACTTCGCGACGTGGGACGACCCGGTGTCGTGGTGGCCGCGGCTGGTGGACGGGGTGCTGACGCCGCTGGCGGAGGGGCGGCCGGGGGGTTACCGGCGGATGGAATGGGTGGACGGGGTGCCGCGGCTCGGGGCGTGGGTGGAGGTCGGGGTTCCGGACGTGCTGGTGCTGGAGGGGGTGTCGGCCGGGCGGCGGTCGGTGCGGGCGCGGCTGTCGAGGTTGATCTGGTGCGAGGTCGCCGACCCGGGGCTGCGGCTGGAGCGGGCCGTGGCACGCGACGGGGAGGCGTGCCGGGGGCCATTGCGGGCGTGGCAGCGGTTCGAGGCGGGGTGGTTCGCCGTCGACGGGACCCGGGAAGCGGCCGACGTTCACTTTTCCCAGAATTGATTCGGGCCGACGGAAATCTGTCCGACGAACGGACGACCCAGGTTACGTCGCGTGGCCGGGAGGCTGCGGTTTCGATACGTTGTGCGATCCTTGGCCGGATCGTGACCTCCCGTGGTTAAGGGATGAAGAACGTAAGGGATAAGGTCGGCGACCGTACGGCGATCCCGTGACAAGTCGAGGAGTGCGCGAATGGCCTACCCGCGTGTCGCGCGACCCCGTCAACGCGCCGCGTGTGAGCTCAGGCGGCCGGGACGGATCGCGCTATGACGACGCCGCTCGAGGTCACCGACGCGACCGCGACCGCTCCACCGGAAGCGTCACTGGCGGGAATGAGCGGCAAGGCCATCCAGGGCCGCTCGCTCGGTCAGATCGCCTGGCTGCGCCTCAAGCGGGACAAGGTCGCCATGATCGGCGGCGGCGTGGTCATCGTGCTGCTGGTGATCGCGGTGAGCGCCTTCCTGCTGGTCAAGGTGTTCGGGGCGCTCGACCCGACCAAGTTCAACGCCGACCTGATCGACACATCCACCCTGTTGCCGAAGGGCACCTTCGGCGGGATGAGCTGGGACCACCCGCTGGGCGTCGAGCCACTCAACGGCCGCGACATCCTGACCCGGATCTACGCCGGCTCGTGGATCTCGCTGCTGATCGCGTTCCTGGCCACGCTGCTGTCGGTCACGATCGGCACGGCCATGGGGGTCGTCTCCGGGTACTTCGGCGGCTGGGTCGACGCGGTGATCAGCCGGCTGATGGACATCTTCCTGGCGTTCCCGCTGCTGGTGTTCGCCATCGCGCTGGTCGGCGTCATCGCCGGGGTAGACCAGATATGGATCTTCACCGGCGACAACCTGCGCATCGTGGTTCTGATCTTCGTCATCGGGTTCTTCAACTGGCCGTACATCGGGCGGATCGTCCGCGGTCAGACGCTGTCGCTGCGGGAACGCGAGTTCGTCGACGCGGCCCGCAGCCTCGGCGCCCGGGGTCCGTACATCCTGTTCAGGGAGCTGCTGCCGAACCTGGTGGCCCCGATCCTGGTCTACTCCACGCTGCTGATCCCGACGAACATCCTGTTCGAGGCGGCGCTGTCGTTCCTCGGGGTCGGCATCCGGCCACCCACCCCCACGTGGGGCGGCATGCTCTCGGAGGCGGTCCGGTTCTACACCGTCCCGCACTTCGTGCTGTGGCCCGGTTTGGCGATCTTCATAACCGTGCTGGCGTTCAACCTATTCGGTGACGGGCTGCGCGATGCGCTTGACCCGAGATCGCGATGAGATGAGTCAGTTTCCCTCACCCGACAAGAAGGGGTGCATCCGCAAGATGATCAGAAAGCGCATGACCGCCGCGATCGCGATGGGCGCTTCCGTCGCGATGGCTCTCGCCGCCTGCGGTGGCGACGGTGGTGGCGGAACCACCAACAACAACCAGGGCGGTGGCGGAACGACCACGGCGGCGTTCAACGCGGCGATCGGCAACGTGTTCAACCCGTCGGACAAGAAGGGTGGCACGATCAAGTTCGCCAACCCCAGTGATGTCGACTCGACCGACCCCGGCGAGACCTACTACGGCTACAACTGGGACTTCCTGCGGATCTACGGACGCTCGCTTGTCATGTTCAAGCCGGGTCCCGGCCGGCAGAGTGACGAGCTCATCCCCGACCTCGCCGAGAGCCTCGGCCAGGGCAGCGCCGACGCCAAGACGTGGACCTACAAGATCCGCAAGGGCGTGAAGTTCGAGGACGGCACCGAGGTGAAGGCCAAGGACGTCAAGTACGCGGTGCTGCGCTCCACCGACAAGGAGACCTTCCCGAACGGACCGGCCTACTTCGAGCAGTTCCTCAACCTGCCGGAGGGCTACAAGGGTCCGTACAAGACGCCGAACCTCGACACCAACCAGGCGATCGAGACCCCGGACGACTACACGATCGTCTTCCATCTCAACCAGCCGTTCGGTGGCTTCGACTACCTGGCGCAGCTGCCGCAGACGGTCCCGGTGCCCCAGGCCAAGGACACCGGCGCCAAGTACCGCGAGCACGTGATCTCCACCGGCCCGTACAAGTTCGAGAGCTACGAGCCGGGCAAGCGGATGGTTCTGGTGCGCAACGACCAGTGGGACCCGGCGACCGACCCGAACCGCAAGGCGCTGCCGGACCGCTACGAGGTCGACCTGAACGTCAACGCCGACGACATCGACAACCGGGTCATCTCCGGTGACCTGCACATCGACATCCCCGGCACCGGCGTCCAGCCGGCCGCGCAGGGCCGCGTGCTGTCCGACCCGGCCCTGAAGGCCCGCGGTGACAACCCGACCATCGCCCGGCTCTGGTACACCTCGGTCACCGGCACGGTCAAGCCGCTGGACAACGTCGACTGCCGCAAGGCGGTCCTGTACGCGGCCGACCGCACCGGCTACCAGACCGCCTACGGTGGCGAGGTCGCCGGTGGCGACATCGCGACCACGATCATGCCGCCGCAGATCCCCGGCTACCAGAAGTTCGACCTCTACCCCAGCCAGGACAACAAGGGCGACATCAACAAGGCCAAGGAGCACCTGCAAAAGTGCGGCCAGCCCAACGGGTTCGCGACCAAGATCGGCTATCGGGCCGAGCGGCCCAAGGAGAAGGCCACGGCCGAGTCGCTGCAGCAGTCGCTCAAGCGGGTCGGGATCGAGCTGACCCTCGCGCCGTTCCCGGCGGGTGACTACTTCGCCCAGTTCTGCGGCAACCCGCCGTACGTCGTGGCCAACGGCCTCGGCCTGTGCGTCAACGGGTGGGGCGCCGACTGGAACGACGGCTTCGGCTTCCTGTCGCAGATCGTCGACAGCCGGGTCATCCGGGAGACCGGTGGCTCGTCGAACATCAGCGTCCGGATCCCCGAGGTCGACAAGATGATCGACCAGGCGCTGGCCGAGACCGACCGCAGCAAGCGCGAGCAGATCTGGGGCCAGATCGACAAGAAGGTCATGGAAGAGGCCTTCATCCTTCCCGGTGTGTTCGCCAAGGCACTGCTGGTCCGGCCGCAGGGCCTGACCAACGTGTTCATCAACGAGGCCTACGGCTACTACGACTACCTGGCGCTCGGCGTCGCGTAGTGTGCCGTGACGGCACATTGGTGACCGGTGAGGGCGGCCGGCCCGCGG
>NZ_DASZCQ010000264.1:0-9858 GCF_035942955.1 Actinophytocola sp.
TCCCTGAACTCGGCTTAACGAGCGCCAACCCTGCCGGCCGACCGGGCATTCATCGCGCCGCAGCGGTCGTTGTGTTCGGCGCCCGACAACGCAACCCAGCCATCCCGCCAACCCCGCCGCCGGCCGCCACCCAACCCGACAACCGCACAAGCTCCGCATCGGCAAGCAAACCCCGTGGCATTCCTTTCCCAAGAAGGAAAGCAACGTCACAATGCTTCTCATCGGGTCCGCAGATGGCCCGACCGATCTCCGGCCAAGGGCACCGCGAGCCTTACCTCGCATAGTGATCTCAGGCCCTGGCCGCCACCACAATCCAGGTCAGCAGGCGCACCGCCCGCATCGGCCATCCCTGAACTCGGCTTAACGAGCGCCAACCCTGCCGGCCGACCGGGCATTCATCGCGCCGCAGCGGTCGTTGTGTTCGGCGCCCGACAACGCAACCCAGCCATCCCGCCAACCCCGCCGCCACCCAACCCGACAACCGCACAAGCTCCGCATCGGCAAGCAAACCCCGTGGCATTCCTTTCCCAAGAAGAAAGCAACGTCACGTTGCTTCCCAGGGGATCCGTAGGTGGCGCAGGCGGGTGGCTAGGCGGCGGTGGGCGCGGTGGGAGCGGGACTTCACGGTGCCGATGGGGACGCGGAGGTGGTCGGCGATCTGGGCGTGGCTGAGGCCGAGGTAGTGCTGAGCCTGGACGATCTCACGTTCCACCGCGGGGAGGTCGTTCACGGCGCGGCCGATTTCGCGGCGTTCCCAGATGGTTTCGAGCGATACTCCGGCCACGGCCGGCTCGTCGGTGTGCCGGGGGAGCCGGTGGCGGCGGTCGCGGCGGTAGAGGTCGATGGCCACGTGCCGGGCGATGGTGTACAGCCAGGGGGCGATGCCGCGCAGTTCGTCCACTGTGGAGGAAGCGTGCCAGGCTTTGGTGAACGTGATCTGGACCGCATCCTCGGCGCGCTGCCAGTCGCCGAGCACGCTCAGCGCGATGGTGAACACCGCGCGGGCGTACCGGTCGTACACGGCGCGCATCGACTCGGTGTCGTGCATGGGTTTACGGGCCGGTGACGCGTACGAGGACGGGCTGGCCGGTGAACACGCCGGCCACCCGGGCGGCGCCGGCGAGCGCGCCGGCCACGGTCGTGTCCACCAGGACCGGAGCCTCGGCCGGCGCCTCGGCGAAGCCTCGGACGTGGACGGCGTGGTTGCCGACCGGCGGACCGGTGTAGACCAGTTCGGCGCCGACGATCACGAGCCGGGCGAGGTGCTCGGTGGACACCAGCGGACCCGGGGTGGCCTGTGTGATCCGGACTCCCGACAGCAGCACGTCGGTCGGGAAGGCCCCGTTCTGCCCGCTGATCTTGAGGGCCTGGCCGGTGCCGGAGTCGGCCAGGCGCTCCAGCTCGCTGTCCAGGATCCGCAGGTTCTCGATGCGCTTGCGGGCCAGCACGATCGGGGCGGGATTGCCGGGGAGGCTGCGCAGCCGAAGCCGGGACAGGGTGACGTCCCGGGCGTCCAAAATAGACACCGTGCCGTCCTCGACCGTCGAGTCGGTCAGCGTGACGTTCTCGGCGACCGCGCACCCGTCCCCGTGGATGGTCGCGGTCAGCCCCGCGCTTACGCCGCGGCGCAGGACCAGTTGGCGCATCAGGATGTTCTTGACGATCGGCTGGCACTCGAAGCTCGGGCCGCCAGTGGGCTCGAAGTCGATCGCCTGGTCGCCGACCAGGACCGACTCGCTGTGCTCGATCACCACGCCGTCGAGGCCGCGCTGGATGCCGATGAACGAGCGGTCGCAGTCGAGGCCGCGGGTGTGCCGGATCGTGGTGTTGCGGACCCACTCGGTGTGCGTGCCGAGCAGCCGGATGCAGTCGCCGCCTGCGTTCGGGCCGATGATCGGCAAGTTGAACGTCGCATGCTCGATCAGCACGTTGTCGGTGGGGCCGTTGACCTGCAGCAGATGGGTCTGCTCGATGGTGTTCGTCCGCTCCGAGCCGTCGAAGGTCAGGCCGCTGATCGACACGTCGGTGGCGCCGGTGACGGCGAGCAGGTGCCAGTCGGTCGGGTTGGGGAAACCCTGGCAGCCCGAGCAGGTGCCGGGACCGAGCATAGCCAGCACGGTCACGCCCTCCCCCGCACCCCGCAACACCAGGCTGCCGGTGATCCGCAGGCTCGCGATCGAACTCGTGCCGGGCGTCTGCCGGCGGGTCGCGTGGAACCGCCCCGGACCAAGCTCAAGGCAGCGCGGACCGGCCTGCGCCGCGTCGATCGCCGCCTGCAGCCGGTCCCGGTCGTCCTGGCCGTCGTCCGGCACCGCCCCGAAATCCTCGGCCCGCAGGCACGACGGCGCGGGCGCCGCCGAGCTGGCCCCCGTGGCCACCACGCACCCGGCGAGAACGAGCAGTACCAGCAACACCCGACCGTGCTTCATGATCATCTCCCATGACGGACCGTGACCGATCCCAGCACGGGTCATTGCAGAGCGGTTGCAGCCCGCCGCTCTCACCGCGCGTCAGCGGGCGACGAACACCGCCACCGTGCGCCCCGGGACGGTGAACGAGCCGGTCGCCCGGTCGTAGGACGACTGACGCACGACGGGGTCGCCGCCGCCGGCCTGCACCGGATGCAGGGCGTAGCCGGACCGGGCCAGCCCGGGCAGGGTCTGGGTGGTCGGTGCGGAGGATGCGTTGAACACCACGACGATGCTCTCGTAGCGCGGGTCGAGGTCGGGGCCGGCCCGGTCGTCGAGCGTCATCACGATCACCCCGGGCGTCTGGGTCGGGCCGCCGGTCGGGAAGGCGACCCGCTGCTGCACCAGGTTTGCCGAGCCGAGGCGGAACAGCGGTGAGGAGAACCGGATCCGCAACAACTCGGTCGCCCGGTCGTGCGCGGCGCGGATGTCGGCCGCGCGCGGCTCGAGCGCGGGGTCGGCCAGCAGCGGGCGCATGAACGTCCACTTGGACTCGTTGTCCTCGCGCGGCGGCAGGCCGGAGCCCCAGGTGGAGTCCCGGTAGGACCAGTCGACCCGGTTGAACCAGTCACCGGAGTTGAAGCTGTTGCGGTCCAACGACTTGGACCGCAACAGGTCCGTGCCGGCGTGCCAGAACGACGGGCCCTGCGCCAGCGCCACAGTGGACAGTGCAACGGTGCTCGCCCGCACCCGGTCGGCCATGGACGTGGCCACCGGCAGCTTGTACTGCACCACGTCGAACAGCGTCTCGTTGTCGTGCGCGTCGACGTAGGTGATCGTCTCGCTCGGGTCGGCCGCGTAGCCCGCCGGCTGGCCGTTGTAGTCGACCTGCGCGCCGCGCACGGTCGCCCCCTCACGGTCGACGAAGGTGTAGTCGCGCAGGTTGCCGGCCAACCCGACCTTGATCTGGTCGTGGTACAGCAGCAGCCGGGCCCGTTGCTGCTCGACGGATCCGTTCACCGCGGCGCCGTTGGGGTCGGTGAACAGCCCGGTGGCGAAGCCCTGCATCCGCGGGTCGGAGTCGAACGGGCCGCCGCCGCGAACCGCGTCGCGCAGCCGGTCGGAGAACGTGCCGATCCCGGTGCCGCCCATGTTCAGCTGGGAGGCCTGGACGAACCGGGCGTTGTCGGCCACCTCGCCGAAGTTCCAGCCCTCGCCGTAGAGGTAGATCTTCGACCCGTCGACCCCGTCCTTCTTCAGCGTCAACGAGTCCAGCGCCGCCCGCACGGCCAGCATGTTCGCCTTGGAGTGGTGACCCATGAGGTCGAACCGGAATCCGTCCACTTTGTACTCACGGGCCCAGGTGACCACCGAGTCGACCATGAGCTTGCCCATCATGCGGTGCTCGGTCGCGGTGTTGGCGCAGCAGGTGGAGGTCTCCACCCGGCCGGTGGCCGACAGCCGGTGGTAGTAGCCGGGCACGATCCGGTCGAGGACGGAGTTGCGGGCCTGCCCGGAGGCCGGGGTGTGGTTGTAGACCACGTCCATGACCACCCGCAGGCCGGCGCCGTTGAGCGCCGTGACCATCTCGCGGAACTCCCGGTTGCGGGCGGTGCCGTCCGGGTCGGTGGCGTACGAGCCCTCCGGCGCGGTGTAGTGCAGCGGGTCGTAGCCCCAGTTGAACGCGTCGGTGTCGCGGACCGGCCCGATGCACGCCTGCTGCTCCTCCGACGCCGGACCGAACGACGCGAGGTCGCAGGCCGGCCGCTGCTGCGCCGACCGGCGCTCCTCGATCGAGGCGATGTCGTTGGTGGGCAACAGATGCACCGAGTTCAGCCCGGCCTGCGCCAGGCCGCGCAGGTGCCGCATGCCGGCGCTGCCGGGATGGGTGAACGCCAGGTAGGTGCCGCGGTGCGCGGCCGGCACCGTCTCATCGGACGCCGAGAAGTCGCGCACGTGCAGCTCGTAGATCGTGCTGTCCTCGGGCTGGGCCAGCCGCGGCTTGGCCAGCCGGTCCCAGCCGGCCGGCCGCAGCGCCCGGTCGGACAGGTCGACGAGGATCGACCGCTCGGCGTTGGTGGTCAGGCCAAGGGAGTACGGATCGGTCACCACGTTGGTGCGCACCGCGTCCTCCCCCGGCACGTACACGGTCACCTCGAAGGCGTACCGCGCGTCGCGCCAGGACGGGTGGCCCGTGATCCGCCAGATCCCGTCGCCGCCGCGGTTCATGGCCAGCCGCCGGTCCGTCCCGAGCAGCAGGCTGACGTGCTTCGCCGTCGGCGCCCACAGCGCCAGCGACGGGCGGTGGCCGCGCCAGGCCGGCCCGAGCGCGGCCTCGGCCGCGTCCGCGTACACATCGTCGAGCACGCCGTGGATCTGCACGCCGGTCGCGTCGGCCAGGCGGCCCCGGGCGTCGTAGGCGGCCACGGCCACCTGCCCGGTGAGGATCGCGCCGGCGTTCGCGGCCGGCACCCGAAGCGCCTCGTACGACGCCAGATGCGGGTACCGCTGCCGAAGCTCCGCCGGCAGACCGCCCGGATCATGGCTCAACGGCAACGATTCTCCACCGGTCACCCCGTCCGGGGTCGCGACCAGGCCGCCCTCCGGCGCGTGGTGCAGCCGGAACGTCCACCCCTCGGCGCCGTCCGGCAGGTCGAGGGCGATCACGTCGCGGGTCAGCCACTGCGCCCGCTGCTCGCGCAGGTTCGGCGGCGCCACCCCGGCCGACACGGTCAGCACGTGCGTGGCCAGCACGTAGCTGAACGTCGTGCGGTCGCCGTCAGCCGCGACGAAGAACGGGATGTTCGCCCCGCCCGGCACCCCGCCGGCGCCGTAGTTCTCCGCCCATGACAGCCCGTGGGTCACCTTGACCTCGTACTCCCCCGCCGGGATCGCCGTGGTGGTGAACGTGTAGACGCCGTCGCCGTCGGGATCCTGCAGCCACGAGCGCATGCACTCCGGCGCCCAGTCCCCCGGGCAGCCCAGCTCGCTGGTGAAGCTGCCCGGCGCGGTGACGATCGGACCCTCCGCGTCGCTGGTGACCCAGTGCGTCGCGTGGTCGTAGTAGAAAGAGACCGACCCGCCCGCAGTGGTGTACGGGATGTTGGCGCCGCCCGGCACCGCGCCCGCGCCGTAGTTCTCGGTCCACGAGCCGTTCAGCGCGGCCTTGTACTCGTACGAGCCGGCCGGCACGGCGAAGGTGCCCTTCCACACGCCGTCCGCCGGGTCGAGTGCGAGCCGGGCCGGCACGCACTCCGGCTGCCAGTCGCCGGGGCAGCCCATCTCGCTGTTGTGCGAGCCCGGCACGGACACCGCGGCCGGTGGCGGCGTGTGCTCCGCCGCGGCGGGCGGCGCCGAAACCAGCACGGCGGCCACCATGGCCGCGACGGCTAACCGGGCGGGAACACGGCGGGCTTTCCTCACGGCACGTCTCCAGCGTCAGCGGTAGAGCGGGTCGCACAACGGTAGCCGCAAGTCGGGAGTTTCGGTGGGGTGGCCGCCGAGCTCGAGCACCCGGTGCACAGCTCGTCGACGTCGGACCCGTCGTGGGTGGACAGCACGACCGTGGCGCCCCGCCCGGCGACGACGTCCCGCACGGTGGTGAGCACCCGGTGCCCCGGACGGGTCGAGCCCGAGCGTTGGCTCGTCGAGGAACACCACGGTCGGGTTGTTGACAAGGGCCCTGGCGATCCCGAGCCGTTACCGCGTGCCCCGGCTGTAGCCGGCGATCCGCGTTTCGGCCCGATCGGCAAGGCCGACCTCGGTCAGCAGGCGCTCGGCGAGCACGGTCGCGTCCGGCCGGGACAGCCCAAGCAGCCGCGCGTGGTAGCGCAGATACTCCCGCCCGGTCTGGCAGCCCGGATAGCCGGCGCGCTCGGGCATCACGCCGACCCGGCGGCTGATCTCCGCCGGTCGCGTGCCGGGAATGCCGGCCACGGTGAACTCCCCGCTGGTGGGCGGCAGCACGGTGCTCAGCAGCCGGATCGCGGTGGTCTTGCCGGTCCCGTTCAGCCCGAGCCCGCAACACCAGCCGGCGCGGGCGGTGAAGGTAAGGTCGGCCACGGCGATCCGGCCGCCGAACCGCTTGGTGAGCCCGGTGGCCTCGATCGTGACGGCACCCATCGCTGGCCCTACTTGTCGTCGCCCGTGCCGTCGCTGGACGAGCCGACGACGGTGAACTGCTCGTCGAGCTGCACGTCGACCTGGCGGCCGGAAGGCGTAGTCCCACACGTGCTCGAGGATTTCCCGTTTTGGACACCACCTCGCCCCGGGCGGCGCAGCAGGAACTCGAGCAGCGCCAGCTCGCGCATGGTCAGCGCGACCTCGGCGGCGCCGCGCCACACGCGCCGCGCCGCCGGGTCGAGCGTCAGGTCGCCGGCGTTGATCACCGGTGGCCGCTCCCGGGCGCCGCGGCGCAGCAACGCCCGCAACCGCGCCACGAGCACCGCGGACGAGAACGGCTTGGTCAGGTAGTCGTCGGCGCTCGGTGTCCAGCGCCTCGACCTCGTCCCACTCGCCGTCCTTCGCGGTCAGCATCAGGATCGGCGTCCAGTTGCCCTCGCCGCGCAGCGTCTCGCGGACGCGGTAGCCGTTGACCCCGGAAGCATGATGTCCAGGACGATCGCGTCGTACGGATGCTCGCGCGCCATCCACAGCCCGTCGGTGCCGTCGCCGACGACGTCGATGGCGAAGCCCTCGGCCTCAAGGCCTTGCGCAGCCCCGCGGCCAAGCGCTTCTCGTCCTCCACCACCAACAGCCGCACGAACTCTCCCACGCCAGCGCCGGAGTCGGCATCTTCGGCGATGGCAACTGAAAGGTCGCTGAACGCGTCCGGAACGCTACGGCTGTCGGGTCAGCTCCGTTCGAGAATGGTGAAGTTGATCTGCCCCTGGGTGTCCTGCTCGACGTCGAGCACCTTGTCGTCGAGATACTCCGCGGCCCGCGGCTCCAGGAACACCTGGGCACCGGCGTCGGCGGTGACCACCTCGTCGCCCGCAGCCGGTCCGGGTGCGACGGTCAGCGCCAGTGCGTCCTGGGAATCGTCCCGGGTGTGCACCGCGAACCGCAGGCCACCCTCGTCCTGGAGCCCACGTTGCGCGGTCAGCGCACTGATCGCGTCGGCTGCCGCTTCGGTTACTGCCAGCATGCTGGTTCCTTCCTTAGACGGCGTACCCAACCCAACATAGAGGCCCGCCGCCGACCACGCATGCTCGCCGTTACACGAGTTGGTAGGCCCGGTAGTTCCGGATGAGCTGATAGGTGTTCTGCAGCCCGGAACTCTCGATGCTGCGGTAGATTCCCCACTTCGGTCGCAGATAGTTGACGTCCCGCCACAGGTCGACGCTCGTCGTGCGGTTGTCCACCACCGTGGTCGAACCGTTGCGGATCACCCACCTGAGGTAGCCGCCGCTGTTGGACGCCTTGAACTCCCACTCGATGTCCAGCCACTTGTTCTGCAGCGGCGTGTAGTCGGCGAGGACGTGCTCGGTGTTGGCATCGTTGTCCCGCAACGTGAGAACGGTCAGCGTCGGCCGGCTCTTCTGCCGCGGCGTGAGTGTCCACAGCGGACCTCCCACGTCCGGCACCTTCATCTGGAAGATATGGGTGAACTTGGTGGTCGCCGTCAGCGAGCTCGGCCAGAACGCCTGGTACGTGATCCGCCAGGTCTGATCCTTCCCGATCTTGTGCACCGTGCTTCCGGAGCGCATCCCCTTGGATTCGTTGCGTTGCCGGTCGGACCCGTCCCGGTCCACCGTGTGCATGTCGAACCGGTAGCTCTCCCCGGAGACGTAGATGTGCCGAACCCCGGGATGCGAGTCGGCCCGGTCGTCCTCCAACCCCTCGAACGCGTTCAGCCCGTCCGTAGCCGGGTTCGGACTCCACCACAACATCCAGGCCGCGGCGGGCTGACGCCCCGCCACCGGCTGGGTTCTGGTGGCCGCCCGCGCCGTCCCCGTCCCCGCCGCCAACCCGCCCAGCACACCCGCGCCCAGCCCGAGCGCCCTCCGCCGGTCGAAACTCGTTACCCGATCCACGTGGAAACCCCTTTCCTTATCGGATCGTCATACATCGGATGTATCCTGCGACTTAAAGTAAGAGCAACATCACCACTCGTCAAGCCTGGCGCTCAACCTCATTGCCACACGGCCACCACTAGGGGATCTGCTCTCAACGATGGTGGTCTAGTCCAGCTCGCCCTGCCGCGAGAGATCCGATGTTCCGCTCCCCGGCACGCCGGGATGTATCAGAACCACTACCCGGCGCCTCTTGTTGGTAAGTGTTAAGGACGAACGGACCCCGCCCCCCAGGCGCAGAATGCTAACAACCTGGTCGGACGGGCGATGAAACCGAACGAGACAGGGCTCCATCAAAGGATTGTCGGTGCCGGGTGATACACCTGGGTCGAACAAATCCCATGAGGCAAGGAAGTAACACCAATGTCCGCCCGCCCCACTCCGGCCCAGCTCGATGGTCTGAACCACCGAGCCCTCGCGATGCTCCGCGCCGTTGACGCGGGTCGCGCGGAACTCAGCTGCAGCCAGGAGCCCGACCTGTTCATCGACGGCGTGCCCTGCTGCGACCAGTTCACCGCCCACATCCTCGCCCACGACGGCCTCATCGAGCCCGCCTACTCCGGCGTCCTCGGCCAGCGAGTCCCCGCCACCCTCACCCCGGCCGGCCTCGCCGCCATCACCCCCGCCCCCGCCGCCGCCTAACCACCCGCGCGCCCAGGGCCATCACCTTCCCGAGCCACGCTCGCTCCGGAACCCACCCAATCCACCTCCTGCCCACCCACGCGCCAGGCCCCCTCACCCGCCCGCACCTCCACCATCGACGGGTCCGGGGTTCCTCGGCGCGCCCACGCTCGCGGCCCTCACCTGCCCGTTCCGAGCACACCCACCTCGCCGCACCCCCACCATCAAACGGGTCCGGGGTTCTTCGGCGGTCCCGCGCTCGCGGCCCCTCAGCCGCCCGCTCCACGCCCGCCCCGAGCACACCCCATCCCGCCGCCGGGCCCCACCATGGCGGGCCCGGGATCCCCCGGGCGTGTCCCGCGCCCAGGTAGGCGTGTGACCCCTCCCCGCAGACACGCGACCGCGCCCTGGCACCCCGGCCCCACGGCGCGCGGGCACCCGGCCGGCACCGGACTACGGGAACGCGTCACATGGCTGCACGAGCGCCGAACACGGCTGCCGGAAGGCGAGACACGCCGGGCCGGGACCGGGATCCCGGGCGCGTCCCGCCCTCGGGTAGGCATGTGACGCCTCGGCGTAGGTCAGTTGCGCGCCAACCGCGGGCTACCGCGGGGCGGCGAGTGTCGGGCCGGGCCGGGATTCGCCGCTTCCCTACTCAGCCCAGCCCCCACCCCGTGTGGGGTGGGGAGGGGGGTTCGTGGGTCAGTTTACCAGCGGAAATGCCGGGGAAGATCAAGAGTGGGGTGGGTGTGGAC
>NZ_DASZCQ010000265.1:0-25659 GCF_035942955.1 Actinophytocola sp.
CGGTCCAGCCGGAGCACGGCCAGCCCCGCCCCGGCGAGCGTACCGAGATCCCCACCGGAACCCTTCACCCACAACAGCTCCACGTCGCCGCCGGTCACCGGGTCGACCGCATCACCCTTGGCGGAGGTGTTGCCCCCGGCACAGTTGATGTTGCGCTTGTCCGCGCCAGCTCGTGCGCCCGGTCGAGCAGTTCGGCGACGACGGGAAGCATGCTCACCCCAACCGGAAGTCGGCGACGCGGATCGGCGACGGCGTGGTCCCGCTCGACCGCTGCTGGTAGAGCACGGACAGCACGCCCTCGCCGGCGATCCGGGAATAGTCCACGTTCACCTCGCCGAAGACGGTCAGGCTCGGCCGGTCGAACACGAGTGTCCAGTCGGTCCAGTTGCTGGCCTTGGACGCGGTCACGATCCGGGCGAACGGCATGATCAGGTAGATGTTGTCGTTGCGGTCCATGACGATCCGGGTCCGCCCCGTGGCGTTCGGCGCGATCGGCACCTCGACCTTGGTCCAGGCCCCGGATGCGGTGCGGAACACGTGGAAGGTCCGGCCCCACCGGGTTCGGTCCGCCGCGTAGCCCGTCACGCACTGGGTGAACCGGCCCGGCACGTAGCTGATGATCACGTGCGGCTGGCCCGCGGAGTCCACGGCCTGGCTCTCCTGGTTCATCAACCCGTGGTTCGGGTCGAGCGGGTCGACCACAAGGCTCTGGGAGACGCCGACGAGCGTGCCGCCGGTGGTTCCGACGACCTGTCCGGCGGGGCCGCGCCAGGTGCGGCCACGGTCGTCGCTGGTGACGTAGCCGGTGTCGTGGTTGGTCAGCCCGCCCTGGTTGCACAGCACGCCGGCGTTGCCCTCCCGCCAGGTGAACGCCGCGTGCAGCCGGCCGCCCGGCCCGTAGGTCAGCCCGTGCAGGTACATGTTGCGGGTCGTGCTGGTCACGCCGTTCGGTGCGGTCCACGACCCCGTTGCCGACGACCACTTTCCGAGCTTGCGCCAGGCCGTCCCGTCATACTCGGCCAGCTCGTTGGTGCCGTTGCCGGAACCGCCGGTGCGGTAACTGAACTGCAGCCGCCGCTCGGGCGTGACCACGAACTGCGGGTAGCTCATCGCGCCGAGATCGACCCCGTCCAGCGTCCGCTGCACCGCGCCGAACCGGGCCGGCGACCAGGTCCGCGACCCGGGCGAGGTGACAAGGCCGGCCTCGGACTTGACGTAGAACACCGTGGTGTTGTGGGTGTCCATGGCCACGTGCAGCCGGCCGTCGGTCGGCGAGATGCCCAACGAGATCACGTTGTGCGAGTCGTTGGTGGTGAGCGTGTGCGGCAGGACCGCCTTCTGCCAGGCCCCGTCGGGCAACCGCCGCCGGGCGACGAGGGCGCTGCGGTCCGCGGTGTACCAGGCGGTGTACTGGTAACCGGCGAAGCTGACGATCGCGTCCTGCTGGAAGGACTCGTTGTTGACCAACCCGTCGAAGGACACGAAGTAGATCGCGGTCGGGTCGAGCTGCGTGTCGCGCAGCAGCGTCACGGTCGGTCCGAGTGCCGTGTAGTGTCTACTATGGACGCTCGGGTCGGCGGAGGCCACCGATGAGCCGGACAGGATCAGGCAGGTTGCGAGCAGGGTTCGCAGTTTCATCTTTCAGCGCTCTTTTCGCATGTTTGCGCGCTACGCAATCGCGCCGGCAGGGCATGATCTCCTGCGTCTCGTGGAAAGGTTCCAGCAGCCCTGCCACCGCGATAGCGGCCTTCGGCAACGGCGCGCTCTGTGGTCACCTTGGGTGCCGCGGATACAGTTCTCATTCAGGCTCCCCATCCGGCCGCGGTGCCGCCGGCCCGTTCGGCGCGGATCTTGTCGAAGTGACCGGAGCTGTGGTACGCGCCGATCGGGTCGGGGTCGATGCCCAGCTCCGTGCGCAGCTCGGCGAGCAGCGGGCGCACGTCGGTGTTGAACGCGTCCATGAGCACGGCGTTCGCGCCGAGGACGTCGCCATCGGCCTGGGCCTTGTGCAGCGCCTCGGCATCGACCAGGAGTGCCTTGGCCGTGGCCTCCTGGACGTTGAGCACCGAGCGGATCATGGCCGGAATCTTGGGCTCGATGTTGTGGCACTGGTCGAGCATGAACGCGACGCCGCCGGCCGGGTCCAGCCCGCCGCCGAGCACGATCTCGGCCATGATCCGGAAGAGCTGGAATGGGTCCGCGGCACCGACCATCAGGTCGTCGTCGGCGTAGAACCGGGAGTTGAAGTGGAACCCGCCCAGCTTCGACCGGTGTAGCAGGAACGCCACGATGAACTCGATGTTGGTGCCGGGCGCGTGGTGGCCGGTGTCGACCAGCACCCTGGCCCTGGCGCCCAGGTCCACGCAGTGCGCGTAGCTGGTGCCCCAGTCCGGCACGTCCATCGTGTAGAAGGCGGGCTCGAAGAGCTTGTACTCCAACAACATCCGCTGGTGGTCGCCGAGCCGCCGGTAGACCGTGTGCAGCGCATCGGCAAGGCGCTCCTGCCGGGCGACGATCGAGTCCTGCCCGGGATAGTTCGTCCCGTCGGCGAACCACAGCGACAGGTCGGCCGAGCCGGTGACGTCCATGATGTCGACGCACTCCAGCAGGTGCGCCAGCGCCTTGCGGCGCACGGCCGCATCCGGGTTGCAGACGCTGCCGAGCCGGTAGTCGTCCTCCTGGAAGACGTTCGGGTTGATCGCGCCGAGGGCGATGCCCTGGTTGCGCGCGTGCGCCGCGAGGTCGGCATAGTCGTCGACGGCGTCCCACGGGATGTGCAGCGCGACGGTGGGCGCCACCCCGGTGAACCGGTGCACGGTGGCCGCGTCGTCGATCTTCTCGTATGCGTTGCGCGGCACCCCTTGCTGGGTGAAGACCTTGAACCGGGTTCCCGAGTTCCCGTACGCCCACGAGGGTGTCTCGATGCGCTGGGCGCGCAGGGCCGCCAGGATCGCTGAGCGGTCGGGCATGGTGTCCTCCATGTCGTTCAGTCGAGGTGGAACACCTCGTCGAGCGGGACTATCCCCTCATCCGGCTGCCCGTCCAGCCCTTCGAAGAACGGCGCCATCTCCGCCTGCCATCTCGTGTTCACCTCCCTGGCGGCCATGCCGGCCAGCGCGGCGTCCAGGTCGTCGGTCTCGAAGTACCCGACAAGCAACCCGTCCGTGCGCAGGAACAATGAGTAGTTGCGCCAGCCGGTCTCCCGCAGCGCCTCGAGCATCTCCGGCCACACCGCGGCGTGCCGCCGGGTGTACTCCTCGAGCCGGTCGGCCTTCACCTTGAGCAGGAAGCAGACCCTGCGTGGGGTAGCCATCAGAAGTCGTACTTGTCGATGTTGGAGGTGTTGAACGTGGTCGGCGGGCCCAGGATGCCCCCGCCGTCCTTGCCGATCTTGCGCTCGCCGAGCTTGCCGGCCTTGAGCGTCTCGCCCTCGGCGCCGGTGATCTGGCCGGACGCGAGCGCGGCCGCGGCGTAGGCGGCGAGATAGCCCAGCTCGGCCGAGCGGCCCACCATGCTGCGCACCAGGGTGTCGTGGTCGACGGCGGACATGCGCCCGCTGGTGACGACGGATCCGTCTCGCAGCACGGTGACCCGCTCGCACAGTGCGTACATCTCGCCGAGCCGGTGGGAGATGAGCAGCAGCGCGGCGCCGCCGGCGGCGAGCAGGCGCGCCACCCCGAACAGCCGCTCGGCCTCCACACCGGACAGTGCGGCGGTCGGCTCGTCCATCGCCATGATCCTGACCACTGTGGACTTGCCGGCGCCGTTCTCCCCGGCAAGGGCGTGGATCTCCCCGGCGTGCAGCGCCAGCGAGACGTCCCGCAGCGCCTGGACCGCACCGAACGCCTTGCTCACGCCGCGGAGCTCGAGCAATGCCACGGTGCGCCTCCGGCGGGCATGAAACGTTTCACAACCACTTGCCGCCAAGTTAGGGGAGTTCCGGGCCAGCGTCAAGACTCGGAATGCCGCATCGCACGTTGATACGATTCAGCCATGGCCGCGAGCATCAAGGACGTCGCCGAGCGCGCCGGCGTCTCCATCGGCACGGTGTCCAATGTGCTCAACCGGCCGGAGAAGGTCGCCGCCACCACCCGCGAGCAGGTGCTCGCGGCCATCGCGGAGCTGGGCTTCGTGCGCAACTCCTCGGCCGCGCAGCTGCGCGCCGGCACCAGCCGCTCGCTCGGGCTGATCGTGCTCGACATGGCCAACCCGTTCTTCCAGGACGTGGCGAAGGGCGTCGAGGACGTCGCGACCGAGCTGGGCTACGCGCTCATGCTGTGCAACACCGACGAGCGGGCCAGCCGGGAGAACTGGTACCTGCAGGTGCTTGAGGAGCAGCGGGTCCGCGGCGTGCTGATCACGCCGGTCAGCGTCAGCTCCGAGCGCCTCGACGCGTTGCGCCGCCGCGGCACGCCGACCGTGCTGGTCGACCGGCACGACCCGCGCGGGGACTGCTGCTCGGTCGCGGTCGACGACATCGCCGGCGGGGAGATCGCCGGTGCCCACCTGACCTCCCTCGGCCACCGCCGGATCGCGTTCGTCACCGGCCCGCTGAGCCTGCGCCAGTGCGCGGACCGGCTTGCCGGCCTGCGCCGCGCCGTGACCGCCGCCGGCCTTGACCCGGATCGGGCCATCGAGGTGGTCGAGGCCCCCGCGCTCAAGGCCCGCATCGGCTACGAGCACGCCCGCAAGCTGTTCGAGTCCGGCACCGACGTCCAGGCCGCCTTCTGCGCCAACGACCTACTCGCCCTCGGCGTCCTGCGCGCCGCGGTCAGCACCGGCCGCCGTGTCCCCGACGACATCGCCCTGCTCGGCTACGACGACATCGAGTTCGCCGCCGACGCCGCCGTCCCCCTGTCCTCGGTCCGCCAACCCACCGTCCAAATCGGACGAACCGCCGCCCGCCTGCTCCTCGAGGAGTGCGACAGCCCCACGACTCACGCCCACCAGCAGGTCATGTTCAAACCCGAGCTCGTGGTCAGGGAGTCGACCTAGCCCATCGTGGTGGTGACCAGCCAGGCGGGGTGGTCGGTGGTGCCGAGCATGCTGATCTTGGTGCCGGACACGAAGGTGAAGGTGGTCGTGGCGAACACGTGCTGGACGCTGCCGTCGCCCTTGCGGTAGAAGCCGGGGCGGTTGCAGTCCTGGACGTTCGGGGTGCCCCGGTAGCGCATGTTCATGTCGCCGGCGACGACGGTGGGGGCGGTGGTGGCGTAGCCGGCGGCGCGGTCCATGAGCTCGTGGCACTGGGCGAGGGCGGTGGCGCCGCTGTGCGAGGAGAGGTGGGTGGTGCAGGCGGTGAGCACACCGGCCGGCAGGCACGCCCAGACGCGCATCTCGTTGCCGGTGTCCTGGTCGACGAACCGGCCGGTCACGCCGACGCTGCCGGCGAGGGCCTCCGCGACCATGATCAGGTTGCCGAAGTGCTGGCCGTTGGTGCAGGTGACCGGGGTGCCGTCGGGGCGCTCGGCGGCGACGAAGACCGCCCGCGCCGGGCCCATAGACTGTCGAAGCGGTTCGACGTCGTCGGCGCAGGCCTCGTTGACCGACAGCACCTGCGGCCCGGTCGAGGCGATCACCGAGCGGGCCCTTGCCATGACCGCGTCGCCGGTGTAGCAGTCCATGATGCCGCTGTGGCAGAGGTTGAGCTGCAGGATCCTGACCGGGTTCGTCGCGACCGGCGCGGGCGCCGAGTCGACGGTGGTCACGGGGCCGAGGACGAACAGCGCCAACGCCACCGGGATCGCCGGGACGGCCCAACGCCGCGATCCGTGACGCATCCCGCACCTCCCGGTCCCAAGCCAGAGAAGCAGATCGGGCGGGGCCACGCAAGATCGGCCGATCAGCCCAGTCCGATGCCCTCCAGGGTGGGGGTGAGCGGGGCGATCGTGCCGTCCGGGTTGAAGCGCAGCCGGTCGATCGTGGTCTCCCGGTGGGTGCCGTCACCGCCCGGGATCGCGAAGCGGTGGTAGACGAGGTACCAGTCGTCGGTGCCGGGTGCCCGCAGCATCGAGCCGTGGCCGGGTCCCCTGATGCCGGCGGACAGGTCGCGGCGCAGCAGCACGCCGCGGTTGGTGAACGGGCCGGTCGGGCTGGTCGCGGTGGCGTAGCCGATGCGGTAGTCCTCGCTGCGGGTGTCGTCGATTGACCAGGTCAGGTGGTAGGTGCCGGCGCGCTTGACCATGAACAGGCCCTCGCGGAAGCCGTCGAGGCCGGTCAGCCGGGTGATCCTGGCCGGGTCGAAGGAGATCATGTCCTCGTTGAGCGGCACGACGTAGGCGTTTCCGTTGCCCCAGTAGAGGTACGGGGTTCCGGCATCGTCGATGAACACCGCGGGGTCGATGGCCTGGCCGCCGGGATCGGGGTTGCGCTCGATCAGCGGGCGGCCGGTGTCGGTGAACGGTCCGGTGGGGGAGTCGGCGACCGCGACGCCGATCTTGGCCTCGGCGCAGAAGTAGAGGTAGTACCGGCCGTTGCGCTCGGCGATGGTCGGCGCCCAGGCGCGGCCGTCGGCCCAGGCGACGTCCGGACCCAGGTCGAGGATCACTCCCTGGTCGGTCCAGTCCACGAGGTTCTTCGAGGACCACACGGAGAACGTCGTGCCGCTCCAGTTCGGGAAGCCGTCCGTGGTCGGGTAGATGTAGTAGGTGTCGCCGAACACCGCGATGTTCGGGTCGGCGGTGAATCCCGGCAGCACCGGGGTGCGCAGCTCGCGGACGCTGATCGTCCACACGCGAGTGTGACCGCCCGGCGCGATCACGGTGTACCGCCTTGGCCGGGCGAGCGCGTCGGGCGGGCCGTTGTCCGGCACGATCCGCGCGCCGGGCGCCACCTCGAACCGCGGTGCGAGACGACCGGGGTCCGTGCCAGGGGCCACGGGCAGCACGACCGTGCCCGCGGCGGGGTCGATCACCGCCGGGGCGGTCAGCTCGGGCAGCGCCACGGATCGGATGGCGGTGGCGTTGGTCGGCAGCGCGGCGATCTGGTCCGGGGTGAGCGCGCGGTGGTACAGCCGGACGTCCTTCATCAGCCCCTTGAAGGGGCGGTCGGCGGTGTAGACCGAGCGGCCGAGGTGGTTGGCCGACGTCCGGCCGCCCCCGATGTCGCCCGGCTTGATCGTCACGGCGTCGTTGCGGGCCACCTCGACGCCGTCCAGGTAGAGCACGGCCGCGCCGCCGCCGACGGTGTAGACGACGTTGTGCCACCGGCCGCGGGCAAGGCCGCCCGCGGTGTCGGCCTGTTGCTCGGAGCGCCAGTCCCCGGTCGTGATCGCCGCCCGGAAGCCGCTCTGCGCGGTCCCTCCGGTGGCGAACAGGTAGCCGTTGCCGGTCCCGGTCGCGCCGGTATTGCCGAAGCCGTACAGGAAGTACGGCGTTCGCTGATCCGAGTCCACGAACACGTCGGCGGAGACGGTCACCGCGTCCGCGCCGGCCAGCAGGTGGTCCGGTAGATCGACAAAGCCGGGAGCGCCGCCGGCGGCGCCGGCGCCGAACGCGAGCGCCCCGCGCTCCCAGCGCGCGTCGCCGGACAGCGTGCCGTGGTAGCCGTGCCCGGTGGCATCCCTGGCCTGCGTGCCGGAACCGGCGTCAAGCGGCCAGTGCGCGACCAACCCGTCGGGATCGGCCCGGACCGGCGGGACCGGTCCGCCGGTCAACCGGTTCCACTCCGCCCTGGTGATCGGCAGCACGGTGCCGTGCCGGGGTGAGGAGGGGAGCTGGAAGTTGCTCGACATGGTCCACCGGCCCGAGGCCAGGTCGGTCGTCTCGAACGGGACGTAGCCCCGGCCGCCGAACTCGTCGATGAACAGGTACCACTTGTCCTCGGTGTTCGACTTGAACACCGCCGGGCCCTCACCGCGCGCGATGGCGCCGCTGCCGATGCACTCGGCCACGAAGTCGAAGGACGGGTCGAGGAGGTCGGTGGACTTCTCCTCGACGATGAACTTGGCGCACGGCAGGGAGGAGGTGGGGTCGCGCTCGTCCTTGGTGAAGCGGTAGAAGGTGCCCCGGTGCTCGATGACCGTGGAGTCGATCACCGAGTGGCCCGGGTCGTGCCAGACCCGCGCCGGGCTGAACGTGACGAAGTCCCGGGTGGTGGCGTACATCATCCGGTTGTAGCTGTCGCCGGTGTGGTCCGGGTCGTCCGGTGAGTACAGTTTGGACGCCCAGAACACCACGTAGACCCCGCGAGCGGCGTCCCAGTAGGCCTCGGGCGCCCAAGTGTTGCCGGCCGTCGGCGGGGACACCTGGACCATCCGCTGGTCGGACCAGTGCACCAGGTCCCGGGACTCCCACACCATGATCGACCGGCTGCCGTGGCGCTGCGCCCGGTCCCAGTCGCCGTTGCCGAAGATCTTCAGGTCGGTGGCGAGCAGGTAGAACCTCGTCCCGTCCGGTGAGCGGATGATGAACGGGTCCCGGACACCCCGCTCCCCGAGCGTGGACGTGAGCACCGGCTGCCCGTCGTTGAGCTCGTCGAACCGCAGCGGATCGTTGCCCCGGCTCGCCGCGACGTAGATCTGCTCGCCGTTGGCCGTGCCCTCACCGGTGAAGTAGAAGAAGGCGTAGCCGGCGAACGGCTGCTGCCCAGCCGGCTCGGCGGCCGGATCCGCGCTACCGGTCACCGGACACAGTCCGCTCAACAGAGCCAAAGCCGCGACGAGCGTGGCCCATCGCCTTGGTGCTGAGCACATCTGGCATCCCTTCAGGCCCGCGTCCGGCCGACGTAGATGTTGCGGGCCCGGTAGAGGGTCTCGGACGTCGGGCCCGGCGCCCCGGAGGAGCCCTCCATCTGCAGGTTGACAATGATCCACATGGGTTTGTTCACGAAGTTGGCGCCGCGGTGCTGGCCGACCCACCGCCCGTCGAGGTAGTAGTGAATGTCCACATCGGCCGCGTTGACCTTGGTGATCCAGGCGCGATAGCCGTGCCAGGCGCCGGGTCGGACACCCCGACGACCGTGTTGGACCAGGCGCCGCTCGCGTTCTTGTAGGTGTTGAACCAGTTCCGGGCGTCCCCCTTGTACTCGAGGATGTCGCTTTCCGGCGGCCAGCTGTTGACGCCGGTCAGCCAGAACGCCGGCCAGCCAGAACGCCGGCCAGGCGCCGCGGGCCGACGGCGCCTGGAACTCGCCCTTGATCTCCCAGTTGGGGAACTGGTCGCTGACCGTCACGTGCTGCTTGGCGTGGATCGCGCCGGAGTGGTAGCGGATCGGCAGCCAGGGGTCGCGCGAGCTGTTCCCCTCGTTCCAGCTGATCCTCGTCGCCCGGATGGCCAGCACCCCTGGCGACTCCAGGAACACGTGGTTGTGATCGGTGACGCTGGCGTACATCCGCGCCGACCCGTTGTGGTCCGATCCCCACGGGTAGCGGTAGTTCCACGCGGCCTCGAGCGTCGCGTAGCCGGCGAAGGACCCGTTGAGCACGGTCTCCCACGTGGCCGCGGCGGCCGGCGCGGCCCGGCCGAGGGCGGCGCCGGCCAGGCCGGCGCCGCCGGCGATGAGCACGCTGCGCCGGTTCAGAAAACGCGTGGCCATCCGTCGCTCCAATCAAGGAAGTTGATGCCGAGGCGGCTACCGGCCGAGGTGTAGTAGTGGTAGATCAGCAGCCAGGTGCCGGTGTCCGGCAGCACGGCCTGATGCCCGGGGCCGACGACGCCACCGTGGGTGGCGAGGATCTCGGTGCCGCCACCGTTGGTCAGCGCGACGCCGGCGCGGTCGACGTAGGGGCCGGTGATCGAGGTCGACCGGCCGACCATGACCCGGTAGGTGCTGCCGGTTCCCCGGCAGCACAGGTCGAAGGACACGAAGAGGTAGTAGAACCCGCCCTGCCGCACGAGGAACGGCGCCTCGATCGCTCCGCCCGCGGTGGGCCGGCGCGCCATGCTGTACAGCGTCCGATCGGTGCCGCTCTGCTTGCCCGTCGCCGGGTCGATCCGGATCATCTTGATGCCGGTCCAGAACGAGCCGAACGTGAGCCACCACGCGCCCGCGGCGTCGACGACCAGGTTGGGGTCGATGGCGTTGTAGTCGTTGGCGTTGCCGGTCTGCCACACGATGCCGAGGTTGGTCCAGCTGCCCGGCATGGCGGTCGGGCTGGTGGCCAGGAAGATCGCCGAGTTGCGCGAGCCGAACGTCGAGGCCGAGTAGTACAGGTAGTACCGGCCGTCGTGGAACGAGATGTCGGGCGCCCAGAGTTGGTTGCTGCCGCCCGTGAAGGGGTGGGCCCACGGCGCGCCGCCCGGCCACACCGAACCGATCCGCCGGAACCCGACGCGGTCGGTGGACGTGCGTATCGGCAGCCCGTTGCCGGTGGACACGAGGACGTACGTGCCGTCGGCGGCCCGGACCATCGCCGGGTCGTGCACGCTCACGTCGCCGGTGACGAACCCCGGATTCGGATAGTCGGCCGCGGCCGGCGCGAGCGGGGTGGCGAGGGCGGTGAGCACTGCGATCGCCAGCACCCGGAGTCCCGTTCTGGACATGGTCTCTCCTATCCGGGCTGCAAGCTCCACTGCTGGCAGTTGTTGTTGAGCCAGGTCCATTGCCGGACGTCCGCGCCGTCGGCGGTCGAGCAGTTGGCCACGTCGGCCACCCGGCCGCTGTTCTGGTTGACCAGCCGCACCCAGCCGCCGGTGTTCGTATAGACGAGGCGGAACCGCTGGCAGGCGTTGTTCAGCCAGGCCCACTGGCGGATGTCGACGCCGTCGCCGGTGCCGCAGTTGGCCACGTCGGCCGCCTTGCCGGTGGCGACGTTGACCAGGCGGCTGGTGTCGTCGGCGAGATCCTCGAGGCGCCACCGCTGGTTGGTGCCGCCCGTGCAGGTCCACTGCTGGATGTTGGCGCCGTCGGCGGTCGATCCGCCGGCCACCTCGAGGCACTTGCCGCTGTTGCGGTTGACGATCCGGTAGCTCGTCGGGGTGGCCGCGGTCTCGCCGGCCGGACCGTCCAATGTGGTCCCCAGCCGGACCGGCACGCCGAAGTTGGGCGTGCCGTCGGCGTTCCAGGTGAACCGCTGGGCGCGGGTGGTGCGGCCGTTGTCGCAGCCATCGTTGACCGAGTCGTTGCCGTGGTAGACGATCCAGCTCTCGGTGCCGTCCGGGGAAGTGAAGAATCCGTTGTGGCCGGGCCCGAACACCCCGTTCGTGTCGCTGCGCTGGAACACCGGGTCGGCGTTCTTGACCCAGGACGAGGCGCTCAGCGGGTTGCCGCCGGTGTAGGTCAGCCGCCCGAGCTTGTAGTCCGGTCCCCAGCAGGCGCTGGCGGAGTAGACCAGGAACGTCCGCCCGTTGCGCTGCAGCGCGACCGGCCCCTCGTTGACCGTGCCGCCCTGCCGCTCCCAGGACAGCGTGGGGCTGGAGATCAGGGAGAACCCGCCGCTGAGCGTGACGGGGTTGGACATCGGGGCGATCACCAGGCTCTGCGCGCTGCCGTTGAGGAACCCGCTGCCCAGCAGGTACAGCGCGCCGTTGAGCTGCAGCACGCTCGCGTCGATGAGCCATCCGCCGAGGCCGAGGCTGGAGTGGTGAGGATGTTGCGGTACGTGTACGGGCCAAGCGGGTCGCTGCCCACGCTCTCCAGCACGTGGGTGCGCTGGGTGTCGCAGCACGGGGCGCCGACCTGCGCGCCGGAGTAGTACAGGTACCACCGTCCATTGAGGAAATGGAGCTCCGGGGCCCAGAAGTTGGCGCCGCGGGACGGCATCGTGTCCTGCCAGACCTGCACGCTCGGCGCGGTCGCGATCCCGGCCAGCGTCGGCGACTTCCGCATGATCAGGGAGTTGGTGAACGTGGTGCTGATCTGGTAGTAGTTGCCGTCGAAGTACACCAGCCAGGGGTCGGCGCCCTTCTGCGCCTTGATCGGGTTGGTGAACGGCCGGCCGGGCGCGGCGGATGCGGGCGCCACGCCCATGCCGAACGCGGTGATCACGACGATGAGTAGGACGAGAAGTCTGTGCATGGCGTGCCTTACTCGAGGTGGAAGGTCGCGTCCGCCCGCCCCGCGGTGTCGACCGCTTGGACGTACAGCAGGAACGCCGACTGCCGGATGTAGCGGCCGGCGAAGTTGGCCGCCTCGAACGACACGGCGGCCGTGTCGGCGAGCCCGGCCCGGCGGAAGAAGCTGGCGTCGCTCCGGAAGGTCTGCGAGCCGTCGTCGCGGTCCAGCCACACCTCGAAGTTGCGGTGCCGCAGGTAATAGCCGGGGAAGTTGGTCGACTCGAGGGAGACCGTGCCGGAGCCGGCAAGGCCCGGCACGATCCGGAACTGCGAGTCCGCCAGCGCGGTGACGTTCGCGTCGATCCGGGCCCGGAAGCTCGCGTGCCGGATGAACCGGTCCGCCGTGTTGTGCAGCCGGAACCGGTACGGGGTCACGCCGTCCGGCACCGGGATGCCGAAGTTCGGTGTTCCGTCGGCGTTCCAGTACAGCTTCTGGTACCGGGTGCGCCGGTTCGGGTCGTTGAGCGGATCGCCGCTGATCTCCCGGTAGTTGCGGTCGTGGTAGACGAGGATGTCGGACAGGCCGTCCTCGGAGACCGTGAACGAGTTGTGGCCCGGCCCGTACTGGCTCGTCGCGTCGTTGCTGCGGAACACCGGCTGGGTGCTCTTCGTCCACGACGCGGGGTTGAGCAGGTTGGCCGACGCGGACGCGGTCAGCAGGCCGATGCAGTAGTTGGCGTCGGTGGCGCTGGCCGAGAAGGTCATGAACACCCGGCCGTTGCGCTGGGTCACCGCCGGGCCCTCGTTGACCCGGAAGCCGATCGTCTCCCAGGACTGGGTGGGCACCGCGATCCGCACGGGTGCTCCGGTGATGGTCCATGGGTTGGCCATGCGGGCGAGGTAGAGGTTGGTGCCGGACCCGACGGCCGGGTCGTTCTGCGCCCAGGCGAGGTACCGGGTTCCGTTGTGCGTGAACGTGGTCGCGTCCAGCGAGAAGGTGTTGAGCGGCGTGGCGATCCGCCCGCGTTCCACCCAGGTTCCGGACAGCGGGTTGGCGCCGGCGTTCTCCAGGACGTACATGCGGATGGCCCACACGTCGTCGGAGCGCCCGGCGGCGAAGTAGACGTACCAGCGGCCGTCGATGAAGTGGATCTCCGGCGCCCAGATGTGCGCGGCCATCTCGCCGCTGGTGTGCCTGCGCCAGATGACCGTCTCCGGTGCGCTGGCCAGACCCTGCAGCGTGGTGGCCCGGCGCAGCACGATCCGGTCGTACTCCGGCGCGGTCGCGGTGAAATAGTAGAAGCCGTCGGTGTGCTTGACGATGTGCGGATCGGCCCGTTGCGGCGCAATGGGGTTGGTGTACGTCACCGCCGGCGAGGCCGCGGCCGGCGTCGCCGGCACCAGCCCGGCCAGCAGGGCCGCGACGGTCGCCGCGAGAACGGTCCGGATCATGGCGGTTCCTCTCATGCCCATGCCGTGCTGACGCGGAACGAGCTGTCCGCCCGGAACAGCGCCGTGTCCTGGTAGAGGTCCACCCACAGCTCGGAGTTGCGGTGGCGCAGGTAGCGGCCCGGGTAGTTGTACGACTCGAGGGCAACCGATCCGCTCACCGATCCCGGCTTCGCGCAGAACGTCGCGTCACCCCGGAACACGGCCGAGCCGTCGTTGGCGTCGAGCCGGATCCGGAAGCCGTAATGGCGCAGGTACCGGCCACCGGTTCCCTGCAGGGAGTAGCAGTTCGCGTCGGCCAGCCCGGCGACGATCGAGAACGTCGCCTCCTGCTTGGTCTGGGTCGGGCTGGACGCGGTCACCTGCTCCACGTAGCCCAGCGAGTTCCGGTGCCGCACATAACGATCGGTGAAGTTGACCGATTGCAGCGAGCGGCTTGCCACCGGCAGGGTCACCCCACCGGACACCGTCTCCTTGAGCACGGTGAAATGCCGCGCGAACCCGGACAGCCCGGGGAGCACGGCCGGGGCGGTCCAGGTGGTGAACGAGTCGTAGGAGTCGCTGAAGTAGTAGGTGCCGACCGTGTACCCGTCGAAGAAGATCCGCCAGCCGCCGTTGTCCAGCCGGACCAGCGCCTGCCCCTCCCGGGGACCGCCCCAGCCCGCCCAGTTTCCGGTGCGCCGGAAGGTGTACGGCCCGGTCAGGCTGCTCGCCGTGGCATACTCGATGAACTTGGTCGTCTCGTTCTTGCTGAACGCGTGGTACGTCGAGCCGACCTTGACCAGGAACGTGTCGATATGGTTCGGCCCGATCCCGGACAGCACGGTGGGCCCGGTCCACGCGGTGAGCGCGGCGTTGGTCGCGGTCAGCTTGTACGGCTTGAAGTCGCTGCCGGTGGTGGACAGCGACACGATGATGTTGACGCTACCGTCGGTGTCGACGAACCATTCCGGCGCCCAGGTGTTCGCGGTCCCGGGCAGCGAAATGACGTGGTTGCGCAGAAAGGTCCAGTTGACCCGGTCCGTGCTGGTGGCGAACCCGATCGTGTTGCCGGTCCAGTTGGTCGTGTAGACGACGTAGTAGCGCCCGTCGGTGTGCCGGATGACGCTCGGATCCCGGATCAGCCCCGACGGCGGGGTGTACGCCGGCCCCCGCAGCAGCCGGAACCCGGTCGCGTCCGGCGACTCGTAGACGTACATGTTCGACTCGCTGCTGTTGGTGAACGCCGTCATCGTGTACCGCGACGCGAAACCGGGCGGCGGGGCCGCCGCCTGTCCGGGCACCGCCGCGAAACCCAGCAGCGCCACCACAACTCCCACCGCGGCCAGCCAGGCCCGCCCACCACGTCGTGACACGCCAACTCCCCGGATGCGGTGTTCGGTATACCGAACATCGTTCGCTTTCCTGCAAATGACAGTAGAGTTGGCCCCCGCACCCGTCAACGGGCGGGCCGATTCGCCCGACCCCTAGGTGGTTCCCGGCATCGAACGAGTCGGAATCCTCTACAGTGCGGACGGGATTGTCCACATTCGACGCCGTGGGGCGGTTGGGGTCGCGCCCCTTGACATGGGGCCTCCGGCGGCACCTGAGCAGGCCCTTGCGGGCAGGCCGGGCGGCCTGCCCATGGCGGGCGCGCCGCTGCGCGCCGCCGAATCAGGGGGTGAGGTTGTCCCAAGATTGTCCATAGTGGAGTCGCGGGTTGTACGCGAGTACCACACCTTGATCCAAGGCTCGGCTCTGTCCTGAAGCCTCGGCGGCGCGCGTCGATGAGTGGCGCCGCCGCACGCCTTCCGCCCCGCGGAAGCGAAGCCCGTCCTTAGCCGCGCAACCGCGTGTGCCCGGACCCGACGGTGTGCACCACGGAGCCCTTGCCGGACGGCACGATCACGGTTGCGGTGACGTTGACGGGGATGGTGACGTCCAGGTGGAAGTCGTTCCCGGTTCGGGTCCAGGCGACGGTGACCGGGCCGCGCTCGGTCCACACGGTGCCGCGGGCGTGGCGCAGTCCGATGGCGGGCGGGGCGATCTGGATGGTGGCGGCGCCTGGACCGGTGACGTCGAGGCCGAGCAGGGACTGGATGATGCCGCTGATGCCGGCGGCGCCCCAGCCGTGCGAGAAGCTCTCGCTGCTGCTCTGGTTGATCTCGGCGCCCCGGCAGCCGGCGAGCGTGCAGCCCGGGGTCCACTGCTCCCACAGGAACGTGCCGCCCTCGGCGAGCACTCGGGCCGGGCCGTCGGCGGTCGGGTCGGTGAGCAGGCGGAGGATGGTCTCGGGGTGGCCGCTCGCGCGCAGGGCGGCCAGCAACTGGCGCAGGGTCATGGGGCCCTGCCGCATGCCGAGCTCGCCGAGGTACGTGCCGAGCGCGGCGCGGTCGGCCGGCGGCACGATGCCGTAGGCGAGCGGGAAGCTCTGCGCGTGCTGGGAGAAGTGCGGGATCGGTTGCCCGGTGGAGGATGCCAGCCCGTCGGCGAAGCGGCCGGTCGCCGGGTCGGCCAGGCGGCTGCGCAGCGCGGCGGCGAGGGCGTCGGCGCGGTTGCGGTACAGGCCGAAGGAGGCGTCGTCGCCGGCGATCCTGGCCGCCTCGGAAACCGCGCGCAGGGCGCCGACGGCGAGGGCGTTCACCACGGTCCGCGTGCCGTTGTCGGTGATCGTGGTGTCGTAGCGCATGGCCGGCGGCCAGTCGATGATGCCGTGCAGGTACGGGCCGCTGCCGCCGGGCAGGTCGCGCACCAGGCCGGTGGCCGGGTCCACAGCGGACAGAATGTAGTCGGCGACCCGCCGCATCGCCGGCAGCGCCCGGACCACCAGGTCGGTGTCCCCGGTGAGGTGGTGGTAGCGCATCACCCATTCCGGGAACATCTCGGTGTAGTCGGGGATGTCGCGCCGGCCGTCGCCGTTGGGGTAGACGGCGTTGAGCGCGCCGCTTGGCCAGTAGCGGCTCTGCGAACCGATGAATTCGACGATGGCCTGCCGGGTGAGGCTGCGCTCGCCGAGCGACTCCATCGTGGCGAACGAGATGTCGATCGTGTCGCCGAGGAACTGCCCCTTCTCCCTCGTCGGCGTGTCGAGGAAGACGTTCTGCGCCGACTGCAGGGCGGAGTGCCGCATGAGCCGGAACACCGCGTCGAGCGTCGGGTCGCTGCTGCGGAAGGTGGCCGCCTCGGCCGGGCGGACGTCGGTGGCCTGCGCGACCGCGCTGATCGACTCGGCGGACAGCGGCTCGCCGGGGTCGCTGATCTCGAGGTACCGCCAGGCCCAGTAGGTGAACGGCTCGGCGACCTGTGCGCCCGGCTTCTGCGTGTAGTGGAAGCGCATGTCGCTGCCCTGGGTGTCCAGCCCGGCGGTGCCGGCGCGCGAGCTCTCCACCCAGGCGCCCGCGCCGTGCGCGCGGTCGAGCGGGGCGGACAGCTCCACCGTCCCTTCCGGACCGATCGCGGCCACGGTGCGGGTCTCCGGGTCGCCGGGGCTGAAGCCGCTGGCGGGCGCGTCGATGGTGATCTCGTCACCGGGGTGCACAGTGGACACCGACGCCAGGGTGGCGGTCCGGGCGCCGGCGGGTGTAGGTGCGGCGAGCGTGGTGTTGGCGCGCCGGTAGCTCGTCGTGATGGTGACCGCGCGCCCGGCCACGCCGGACCGGAAGCCGATCCGCGGCACCGCCGAGACCACCCGGCCCATGTCGGCGAACACCGTGCCGTCCGGCAACCTCAGCACCGACACCGGGTGGATCTCCCGGCGGCTCAGGTGTGCCTGCTGGGCGGCCAGGTGCGTGACGGTGCAGGGCGCGGAGCTCCCGTCGTATCCCGCACAGCTGGCCGGGCTCGGCCGGGGATGCGGGCCGATCACCGCGGGCGGGCTCCACGCCGAGTCGTCGAATCCCGGGCGGTCCCACCCGGTGATCTCCCGGGCGGCGTCGTAGCGCTCGACGACGTCTCCGGAGTCGGAGTTGCGGAACGTGATCGTCGAGACGTCCTGGGCGGAATCCCTTGTGACCCGCCAGGTTCCGTTCGACACGGCCACGTCGGCCGAGCCGTCGGCGTGCTCGACGACGACCTTGACGAGCAGACCGGACGGGCCCTCCGGCGGCAGCGGCCCGTTGGCGCGGCCCTGGCACCGGCATCGCCAGTAGTGGTAGCGAACGCCGATCGCCAGCGGTTCGCCGGCCCGCACCCCGGTGGGCGCCAGCACGTCGTAATAGCCCTCACCCGGGTAGCCGTACGACGATCCGCGGCCCACCTCGCGCCCGCCGACGTGCAGCGCCCAGTCACCCATCGCCGACAGGTAGACCCTGGTGCGCACGACCCGTGCGGGGCCGACCGGGAGCACCGTGCGGGCCAGGGTCCACTCGTTGGCCGCGTCGTTTCCCGTGGTGTCGCGCCGCATCCAGGCGGCGCCGGACCAGTCGCCGTCGCCGAGGCCGGTGTCGAACGACGCCGGCGCGGCGTACGGCGAGACCGTGCCGCGCCGGTCCCAGGTGCGCACCGTCCAGCGGTAGGTCGTGCCGGGGGCGAGCGCGGGACCGGCATAGCGGACCCAGGACTGGCTCGACGAGGCCACCCGGCCGCTGTCCCACACCGGCGCGCGGTCCGCCCCGCGGGTCACCACGATCTGGTACGCGGTCTGCTCCTCGTCGCGGTCGCGATCCCGGGGCAGCCAGCCGAAGTGCGGCACGCCGTCGATGGCGAGCGGATCGACCCGGCCGTCCACGGTGAGCCGCGCCGGCGGTCCGGGCCTGTGGTTACCGGGTTCCGCCGACGCGGTCTCGTAACCCCCGTTGAGGACCGTGGCGAGGAGGGCGGCGACCACCAGCGGGACGCGGTGCAGGCGCGGGCGCATCGCGGGCCCTCCACGCTCTTGAAACGTTTTAACAGGTGTAGCGATAACGGTAGCCCGTTCACCGGCCCCGCGTCGAGAAGTCTTTCAGCGAGTGAAAACGGACCTTCCTCGCCGGGGGCCGGCTGACCGATGGTCGAAGCACGGGCAGGCAGGAGAGGAGCGGGCCCCATGAACCCCATGACGACGGAGTTCGTGCGCAACCAGTGGTACGTCGCGGCATACGGCCACGAGATCGGGCGGGAGCTGTTCGCCCGCACGATCCTCGGTGAGCCGCTGGTGTTCTACCGAAGCGAGGCCGGCGAGATCGTCGCGCTGGCCGACCGGTGCGTGCACCGGCGCTACCCGCTGTCGCAGTCGCGGCTGGAGGGCGACACGATCGTCTGCGGTTACCACGGTTTCACCTACGACACCGGCGGCGCCTGCGTGTTCGTGCCGGGGCAGGCGCGGATCCCCCGCACCGCACGGGTTCCGGCCTACCCGGTGGTGGAGCGGGACTCGTTCGTGTGGGTGTGGATCGGCGACCGGGACCGGGCAGACGAGTCGCTCATCCCGCGCGCGCCCTGGCTGGCCGATCCCCGGTACACCACGGTGTCCGGGATGGAGCCGCTCGCCGCGCGGTACCTGCTGCTGGTGGACAACCTGCTGGACCTGTCGCACGAGACCTACCTGCACGGCGGCTACATCGGCACGCCGGAGGTGGCCAGCACGCCGATCACCACGGAGGTGGACGAGGACAACCGCATCGTCTACGTCAGCCGGCGGATGGCCGACGCCGCGTGCCCGCCGTTCTACGCCAAGTCCACCGGCATCGAGGGCCGGATCACCCGGTGGCAGGACATCGAGTACCACCCGCCGTGCCTGTACCTGCTGCACAGCCGGGTCGCCCCGGTCGGCGTGCTGCCCGACGTGGACGGCGCCGACCCGCACGGCTTCCACGTCGAGGTGGTATACGCCATCACGCCGGAGACCGCGCACAGCACCCACGACTTCTGGGCCGTGGCACGGGACTTCGCGCTCGACGACCAGGAGGTGTCGGACTTTCTCCGGCAGAGCAACCACACCGTGGTGCTACAGGACGTCGAGGCGCTCGACATCCTGGAGCGGGTGATCGCGTCCGAGCCGGACGGCTACCAGGAGCTGTCGATCAACATCGACACCGGTGGCCTTGCCGCGCGGCGCATGCTGCGGAAGATGATGACCGCGGCCCCCGAGCCGGTGGCGGCGGCGACATGACCGGGGCGGTCACCCTCGGCGCCGTCTACCGCATCGAGTGGCAGCCGGGCACCGACGTGCTGATCGGCACCTGCCACTGCGGCGCGGTGCACGAGTCGGAGGACCCGGTCGAGATGTGGGACTGGCTGCTGGCCCACCCGATCGGCCATGGCTGACGAGCTCGACGTCCTGGTGGCGCGCAAGGAGATCATCGCCGACGGCGTGGTCGGCCTGACCCTGCGCCACCCCGACGGCGGGCCGCTGCCCGAGTGGGAGCCGGGCGCGCACGTGGATCTGGTGCCGCAACCCGATCTCGTGCGGCAGTACTCGCTATGCGGGGATCCCGCGCGGCGCGTGGAGTACCGGGTCGCCGTCCTGCTCGAGCCGGGGGGCCGGGGCGGCTCCCGGTACGTCCACGAGCGGCTCGGCGCCGGCGACCGGGTGCGGATCCGGGGCCCGCGCAACAACTTCCGGCTGGTGCCGGCCAAGCGGTACCTGTTCATCGCCGGCGGCATCGGCATCACGCCGATCGTGCCGATGCTGGCCGCCGCGTCCGCCGAGTGGCGGCTGATCTACGGCGGCCGCACGAGGGCGTCGATGGCCTTCGCCGGCGAGCTGTGCCGGCGCTACGGCGACCGGGTGAGCATCCGGCCGCAGGACGAGACCGGCCTGCTGCCGCTGGATTCCCTGCTGGCCGAACCGGATCCGGACACCGCCGTGTACTGCTGCGGTCCCGAGCCGCTGCTCGCCGCGGTCGAGGAGCGCTGCCCGCCGGAGACCCTGCACGTGGAACGCTTCACGCCGCGTCCGGACACCGGCGAGCGCGCGGCGTTCGAGGTCGAGCTGGCCCAGTCCGGCCGGACGGTGCTCGTGCCCGAGGACCGGTCGATCCTCGAGGTCCTCGAGGAGGCCGGTCTGTCCGTGCTCTCGTCCTGCCGGGAGGGGACCTGCGGCACCTGCGAGACCGGGGTGCTTGCGGGAACCCCCGACCACCGTGACTCGCTGCTGACCCCGGCCGAGCGGGAGACTGGGGACGTCATGATGATCTGCGTGTCCCGGGCGCGTGGGGGGCGGCTGGTGCTCGACCTGTGAGGAGAGGCCGATGACTGGTCGGTCGGTCACCAGCAAGGTGCTCGCGCTCCTGCAGGCGTTCACGCCCCAGGCGCCGGAGCTGACGCTGAGCGAGCTGGCGCGGCGGGCGGGCGTGTCCATCCCCACCGCGCACCGGCGGGCGCGCGAGCTCGTCGAGTGGGGCGCGCTGGAACGCGGCGCCGACGGGAAGTTCCACATCGGACTGCGGCTGTGGGAGGTCGCCTCGCTTGCGCCGCGCGGATTGGGCCTGCGCGAGGCGGCCCTGCCGTTCCTCGAGGACCTGTACGAGGTCAGCCACGAGAACGTCCAGCTCGCCGTGCGGGAGGGGCTCGAGGTGGTGTTCGTCGAGCGGATCGCCAGCCGGCGCGCGGTTCCGGTGCTGACCCGGGTGGGCGGCCGGTTCGCCCTGCACGCCACCGGGGTGGGCCTTGTGCTGCTCGCCCACGCGCCGGTCGAGGTGCAGGAGGAGCTGCTCGCCGCGCCGCTGCACGGGTTCAGCCCCAAGACCATCACCGACCCGGTGCGGCTGCGCGCGGTGCTGGCCGACGTGCGGCGCAACGGCTACGCGGTCAGCGACGGCCAGGTCACCGTGGACGCGCTCTCGGTGGCGGCGCCGATCCTGGGCCCCGGGGGCGGGGTCGTGGCCGCCGTCTCGCTCGTCGTGCACGCCGACTGCGCCGAGCCGAAATCCCTTGCCCCACTGGTCATGGCCGCCGGCCGCGGCATCACCCGCGCACTGGCCGGCGGCGCGGTGCCGGCGCGGACGCTGTGACGGACTACGCCCGCCGGTCGTCGAGGGTGTTGCCGACGACGAACGTGCCCGAGCCGACCTGAATGTCGCGCGACTGCAGGACCGGGCCGCCGACCCGGCCGGAGATGGTGTTGACCACGCTCCCTTCGGGCTCCGGATCCGCTTGGGCCGCAACGGGTTCGGTCATCCCGTGCGCTCCGGTGTGCGCCCGACCGAGGCCACGCTCGAGCAGCCGGCCGGAGAGGCGGGGAACGTGCAGGTACGCGGTTCCCTGATACGACTTGACCCGAACCGGAACGGCGAGGAACTCCGAAGGTCCCTTCGTGGTATAGCCGGAAACGACCACATCCTCGTAAACCCGGCCGGAGATCACCACCGCGAGGAACGTGACGGCCGGATCGGAATCCTCGAGCAGGCGCCGGACCGGATCGCAGTCCAGCAACCGGTGCGTCTCCACCATCGCGGCTCCCGAGCCGTCACCGTGCCGTTCGATGCCGGTGTCGGTCAGCGGACCGACGGCGATGCTCATGCGCATGCGCACGTCGTGCCGGTCGGCCAGCTCGTCCTGCAGACCGTCGACGACCGGGCCGAGCAGCACCGGGAGCAACTCCGGCCGAAAGCCCACGACGAAGCCGTCCCCGCGGCTCTCGGGAAATCGACGTTCCCGCCACACGGCGGCATATCCGGCGCGATCGAAAGCGCGCTCGAGCAGCAATGGGATCAGCTCCGTCACCCGACGATGGTCAACCGCCTCCAGCCCACTGAAGTTCTTCACGTCGACGGCGAGCACCGCTCGATACGGTGGGAGTTCCCGGACTTTTCGATCATCTCTCGACACGCCCACCATGGTGCAACATACCGTGCGCCATGAGTTGACAGTTCGTGTCCACCCGCCGCAATACCGGCCGATAATCTTGGTCGGCGGCGACACTGGAGGTATGGCTGACGGCCAGTTGCACAACGAGGTGAAAGGTGCAACATTTACCGGCCCGGTGATCCAGGGCCGCGACGTTCAGATGTCGATCTCGTCCGCCACTCCCGTTGCGCTTGCCGGTCTGCCGTCCCAGCGTGTGTTCATCGGCCGGGAGATCGAACTGGCGACGCTGGCCGACACGCTGCGGCCGGACCGGAGAATCGGCGGCGGTGCCGTGGTGATCTCGGCCGTCGCGGGCCAGGCCGGTGTCGGTAAAACCGCATTGGCGGTCCGCGCCGCCCAACAGGCGGTGGGCGCCGGTTGGTTTACCGGCGGCGTTCTATTTCTCGATCTCCACGGATATGATCCGCCCGATCGCCGGGTTCAGCCCTGGCAGGCGCTCGCCGCCGTATTGCGCGCCCTCGGCGTGCCCGGCCAACGAATACCACCGACCCAGGCCGAACGGGAAAGCCTGTACAGATCAATTCTCGCCGAATTGGCCGAGCGTGGCCGACCGCTTCTGCTGATCGCCGACAACGCATCGACGGCCGGTCAGGTTCACCCGCTGGTGCCGGGGTCCAATCTCCACCGGGTGGTGGTGACCAGTCGGCACACCCTGGCCGATATCGAGGGCGCCCGCCTCCTCGATCTCGATGTGCTCAGCCCGGCCGAAGCGGCGGACGTCCTCCGGCAGGGCCTGCTGACCGCGCGCGGGGACGACATCCGAATCGCGATCGATCCCCACCTCGTGGCGGATCTGGCCACGCTGTGCGGGCATCTCCCGCTGGCCCTGCGCATCGCCGCCGCGCTGCTCGCCGCCGAACCCGACCGCCCGCTCACCGAGCTGGTCGAGGAGTTCGCCGATGCCTCGAACCGGCTGCGGGCGCTCGAGTTCGGCGACACCCTCGCGGTCGAGACGGCCTTCGACATGTCATATCGGAACCTCCGCCCCGTGGAAGCCCGGGTGTTCCGGCTGCTGTCGCTCAATCCCGGGCCACAGGTCAGCGTGGAGGCCGCCGCCGCGCTGGCCGATCTTCGCCGAACGGACGCGCGTCGGGCCGTCGCCGAGCTGCGCCGCGCGCATCTCCTGCAACGAGGCTCCGACCATGGCTGGTGGCGGTTCCATGACCTGCTCCACATCTACGCGGCCCGGCGGGTCGAGTTGGAGGAGAGCGGCAAGGAGCGCGCGGCCGCCATGGATCGCCTGCTGAACTACTACCTGACCACCGCGGAGGCGGCCGACCAGCACCTCGACCCGAGAGTCCGGCCGGCGGACCGATCGACGCGGTTCGCCACCCGCAGGCAGGCCCTCGACTGGCTCGACGTCGAACGCCCCAACCTTGTCGCCGCCGCGATTCGGACCGGTAGCGGGCACACCTACGGTCGCGACCTTCCGCTGACCCTCTTCCGGTACTTCGACCTTCGGAAGCACTGGAGCGACTCGATCAGCACGCACCGGATCGCGATCGCGGCGGCGCACGATCATCATGACCGGCTGGGTGAGGGGCGCGCCCTCAACAACCTGGGTGTCATGTACCGCCAGGTACGGCGGTTCGACGAGGCGATCGCCTGCCACGAGCGGGCGCTGGAGATCTTCCGGGAGGCCGGCGACCGGCTCGGGGAGGGCCGCGCGCTGAACTATCTGGGCGTGGTGTACCGGCAGGTGGGGCCGTTCGAGCTGGCGATCACCCGTCATGAGCGGGCGCTGGAGATCTTCCGGGAGGTCGGTGACCGGTGCAGCGAGGCTCGAGCCGTCAACAACCTCGGCGCCATGTACCGGCTGGTGTGCCGGTTCACCGAGGCGATTGCCTGCCACCGGCAGGCGTTCGAGATCTGGCACCAGGTAGGCGACAAGTACGGCGAGGCACGGGCCCTGACCTTTCTCGGCATGGCCTGCCAGCAGGTGCACCGGTGTGCCGAAGCCATCGCGTACTTCCAGCAGGCGCTGGTCATCGAACGGGAGTTGGGCGACCGGTTCGGCGAAGGTCGCTCGCTGAACAATCTGGGCGTCGCGTACCGCCAGGTGCGTCGGGTGGACGAGGCCATCGCCTGCCATGAACAGGCCATGGACACCTGGCGCCGGCTCGGGGACCGGCACAGCGAGGGGCAGGCCCTGATCGATCTCGGAAGCGCGCTGCTCGACGTGGGCGACGAAGCCCGGGCACGACGCTGCTGGGAGCGGGCGCTCACGATATTCGAGAAGTTTCGGGACGCCGAGGCCACGCGGGAGGCCGACCGCGCCCGGTCCCTGCTTGCCGATCTCGGTGAGCCGTCCTGACCGCCGTCACTTCGTGCTCTTCAAACCGGCTCCGCACAAGGGGATCACCACGCCGTCGCCGCGCAGCGCGGCCTCGGACGGGTCCGACCGCGGGGCGGCCGGTCCGCTGCGGGCGCGGACCAGCGCCGCCCAGCACACCGCCGACGTCGGCTCGACGAAGAATCCCCGTGCCGCCAGGTCGGCCCGCGCGGCGGCCGTCTCGGCGTCGGTCACCGTGACGATGGTGCCGCCGGTGGCGCGCACGGCCGCGAGGATCTGCGCACCGCGCGCCGGTGCGGCGATGGCGATTCCCTCGGCGATCGTCGGCTCGGACCGGACGCGGACGGCGTCGGGAGCGTCGGCATGGATCGCGCCGGCCAGCGGTGCGCACTCCGCCGCCTGGACCCCGACGATCGTCGGCATCGAGGGCAGCAACCCCTGCTCGACCAGCTCGCGAAACCCGAGGTAGGCGCCGAGCAGCAGGGTTCCGTTGCCGACCGGCACCACCACGGTCCGCAGCGGCTCGCCCAACTGCTCCCACAACTCGTAGGCATAGGTCTTCGTGCCGTGCAGGAAGTAGGGATGGTAGACGTGGCTGGCATAGCAGACGCCCGGCTCGGCGGCGGCCTGTGCGGCCGCTTCCGCGGTGTCCTCGCGGGTGCCCTCCACGAGGTGGACCGCGGCGCCGTGGGCGCGCATCTGCGCGAGCTTGCCCGGTGACGTGTGCGCCGGCACGTACACGTCGCACGGCAGATCCACGCGGGCGGCGTACGCGGCCACCGCGGTGCCCGCGTTCCCGCTACTGTCGATCATCAGCCGTTTGGGCTGAGCCAGTTTTGCCAGCGTTGCCAGCACCGCCGCGCCCCGGTCCTTGAAGGACAGCGTCGGCATCAGGAAGTCGAGCTTGATCCAGGCGCCGGGCAGGTCCGGGGCCGGGACGAGCGGGGACATGCCCTCACCCATGCTGACGGCCGAATCGGCCGGCACCGGCAGCGCCTCGGCGTAGCGCCACAGGGTGGCCCCGCGTCCGGCCAGCGTGTTCCGGTCGGGCAGCGGCTCGGTGAACGGCACGACGTCGAGCACGCCACCGCACGAGCACCGCCACACAAGCTCGTTGACCGGATAGTTCTTGGCGCAAACCGAGCATTTCAGGTCGGGAAGATTCACCGCAACTCCTCATTATGATCCCGCGGGTGCCGCCATGCCGGCGTGGCGGCA
>NZ_DASZCQ010000266.1:0-8680 GCF_035942955.1 Actinophytocola sp.
CGCCGACGCCGAAGGCGCCCTTGACGGCGAGACGCGGCACGTCACAATGCGCGCCGCCCCACCCCTCCCCCGGGCGAGGCGGCATGCGGGGCCATGGCCCTACCTCTCCCGGAGGCGAGCGTGAGCACTGACCTCGAGCGCGACGCCGAGCGGCTGGAGTACGCGCGGCTGGCCGTCGAGCACGCCCACGACAAGGGGTGGACCGACGGGCTGCCGGTCGTGCCCGCCACCGCGCGGATGGTCGAGGAGTTCCTCGCCACCACACCGCGGGCCGCCGACGAGGTCGTCGCCGCGGTGCCGCACCTCGGCCGGCAGTGCACGGTCGAGCAGGCCGCGGTCAACGCGGTGATGGCGGGCTGCCGGCCGGAGTACTTTCCCGTGGTGCTCGCGGCGTGGGACGCGCTGATGCGGGAGCGCAGCGTGACCGGCGGCGGCTGGCAGAGCACCAGCGGACCGGCGCCGCTGATCGTGGTCAACGGGCCGATCCGCCAAGAGTTGGGCATCAACTCCGCGGGAGGCGTGCTGGGGCCGGGGTTCCGGGCGAACGCGACCATTGCGCGGGCGATCGGGCTGGTGGTGCGCAACGTCTTCGGCATCCGGCCGCAGGAGCTCGACCAGGCTACCCAGGGTATTCCGGGCCGCTTTTCCTTGTGCATAGGCGAGAACGAGGAGGAGAGCCCGTGGGAGCCGCTGTCGGTCGAGCTCGGTCTGCCGCCGGGCGCCGACGCGGTGTCGGCGATGTTGTTGCGTACCTGTGAGTTCGTCGACAACCGGCACACCATGGACGCCGAGGAGGTGCTCTGGGACATCTGCGACACCGTGGCGCGGACCGGGGCGGCGATCGTGCCGTACTCCTCGGCGGGGCTGATCCTCGGTGTCGAGCACGCCCAGCAGCTGGCCGATGCCGGGTTCGGCAAGGCCGACGTCCAGCGGTGGCTGTCCGAGCACGCCGTGCGCGGCCACGCCGACCTGGACCGGGCCGGCAAGCGCGTCGAGGGCTCGCCGGCGAACGTCGACGAGCGCGGGATGCGGATGGTCCCCGACCCCGCCCAGATTCCGATCATCGTTGCGGGCGCGCGCAACGCGGCGATGTCGATGGTCGTGCGGCCGTTCGGCTTCGCCGGCTGGTCGCGCGAACCCCAACCGGTACAGCGTTGACCTCGGAGTACACAGTGGACATATCACTCGCCGGCAAGGTAGCCATCGTCACCGGGGCGGGGCCCAACATCGGCAGCGGAATCGCGCTGGCGCTGGCGAAATACGGCGCGAAGGTCGCGTGCAACGACGTCGACGCCGAGGCGGCGCGGACCGCGGTGCGACGGATCGAGCGCAACGGCGGCACCGCGATCGCCATCCCCGGCGACGTCACCGACTCCGAGCGGGTCGCGGGGTACGTGCGCGAGGTGGTCGAGACGTTCGGCCGAGTCGACATCCTGGTCAACAACGCCGCGCTGCTGGGCGGCAGGGGTGTGCTCGACGAAAGCGTGGACTTCTTCCGTCGCGCGGTCGAGGTCGCCGCGCTCGGCAACTTCCTGAACACCAGGTGCGTCGGCCGGTACATGGCCGAGCACGGCATCCGCGGATCGATCGTCGCGGTGTCGTCGTCCAACGGCTGGTCCGGCTCGGCCGGCGTGATCGCGTACGCGTTCCACAAGGGCGGCGTCAACAACTTCGTCCGGGCGGCCGCGATGGACCTTGCGCCCTACGGAATTCGGGTCAACAGCTTCACGCCGACCGCGCCAACGCCGGACAACCCCGAGCTGATCGCCGCACAGGGCCCCGGCGGCGTGCTGGACCGGCCGCCGTCCTTGCGCCACGGCATCGGCAGCGAGGACGGAACCGAGCCGTGGCGCCGGCCCGCGCGCTGGACGGGCGAGCGCCCACCGCTCGTGCCGATGGGCACCACGGGCACGCCGACCGACATCGGCCACTGCGTGGCCTGGCTGTGCTCGGACTACGCCAGGCTCATCACCGGATGCGACTTCGTCGTCGACGGCGGTGCGCGGGCGAAGAACTTCGCGTACCTACCCGCCGCACCCGGTGAGCTCGCCGGCCCGCTACCCCTGATCCCCATAGACGGCACCGGCGAGCTCGACGGCGCCACCGCGACCGAACGGGGTTAGAGGCCGAAGGCGAGGAGCACATGGCCGCCCGGGGTGGGATATTCGGGGATGTAGCCGGACTGGACGTAGACCATCCCGTGTGAGATCACGACGCCGCCGCCGGTGCCCGAGATGGCGCTGCCCCGGCCGACGAGGCCGTTGACGCCGGTGAAGTCGCGGATGGTGTCGAAGGTCCACAGCACCCGGCCGGTTCTTGCGGAGTAGGCGCGGACCTTGCCGTCGTTGCTGCCCTGGTAGACCACTCCCGGGCTGCTGGACGTGGCCGCCCCGTGGGCAAGCGCGCAGATCTCCGGATGTGCCGCGGCCCCACCGGTGGTGCAGCCGTCGGCGGGATTGGGTGTCCGCCACAGCACGCGGCCGGTGCGCGGGTCGAGGGCGAACAGCGTTCCCGGGCCGGCGAAGTAGGTGGCGGCGTACAGCCGGCGCCCGTCGTAGCTGGATCCCCACTGGATGCCGCCGAGCCCGCCGCCGGGGATCGCGACGCCGAGTTGGCGGCGCCACACGACCTCGCCGGTGCGGGCGTCGAAGGCATGGTAGACGCCGTTCTTCTGGCCGACGCCGACCACGGTGCGACCGTCGGCGGTGAAGATGTTGGGTGTGGCGCCGATGTCGTAGTCCAGCGCGGTGCCGTCGTCGCGGCTCGGGCAGTAGCCTTCGGTGTCGGGTTCGTTGCACAGCATGCGCCAGGTGTCGGCGCTGACCGTCTGGTTCCTCCAGCGCACGGCCCCGGTGCGGGCGTCGAGCGCCAGCAGCGAGTCGACGTCGCCGCCGCGGCCGCTGTAGTTCTGCCCCGTCCCGATGTACAGGGTGTCGGTGCGCGGATCGATCACCGGCGAGCTCCACACCCCCACCCCGGACGGCTCGAACTTGGTCGCCCCGCTCGGCCAGGCGCCGACCGCCCGCGGCTGCGGCACCGTGTGGTGGCGCCACACCAGCTCTCCGGTGCCGGCGTCGAGCGCGTCGATGTGACCACGGAAGGTGCAGCACGGGTACTCCCGGCCGAGGAGGTTCTCCAGGCTCGACACCCCGACGTAGACCCGCCCGCGGTACACGATCGGCGAGCTGGTCACGGTCGCCGTCGGGTGCGCGTCGATCTGCCGGGCCCACCGCAGCTGGCCGGTGCCGGCCGCAAGGGCATAGACGTGGCCCCGGGTGTCGCCGAAGTACACCGTCCCGCCGGAGACCGCCGGCCCGTCCCACACCACGACCAGCGGGTCCCCCGGCACGACCGTGGCCAGGTCGAACGTCCAGCGCTCGGCACCGGTGCGGGCGTCGCGAGCGTAGAACTTGCCGTCCGGACCGCCGAAGTAGATGGTGTCGCCGACCACCGCCGGCTCGCTGCGCACCGCCTTGTTCGGCGACGGCGGGTAGGCGAACGCCCACTTGAGCTTGAGCCGCCCGACGGTGTGCGGGTTGATGCGCCATTCCGCGGCGTTGTGCCGGGAGCCGGCGAGGTCCCGCTGCCAGGTCGGCCAGTCCCCCGGCCGACCATGGTCTATTGTGGACTGGTCGACGGTGGCCGACGCGCTACCGACCAGGCAGGTCGACAGCACGGCGGCCGCCATCGCGACAATGGGAATTCGTGTTCCGTGAAATACCACGAACGTCATCCCACATCAGCAAAAGCAACTCTGTAAAGCTCGCCGGGAGCCTCGATTGTTTGACAAATGAATGACATGGCTACCGCCACGTCGGCCCGCCGCCTCGGCGTCGCACCGTTCATCCCCAACCTTGAAGGCCCGCGCCGTACGGGTAGAGCGGAGTCCCGTAGGAGGTCGGCACCGGCTGGCCGGCATTGATCCGTGCCCGGATGTCGGTGCGTTCGGCGGCGGTGGCTCCGAGGTCGTACGGCAGATCCCAGTTTTCCACGGCGTCGGCCGGGATGTCCGTGCCGCCGGGGCGCAGGACCTGGTCGAGGCTGCGCGGAAGTTGCCAGGGCAGCCTGCCGCGTGGGGCGTAGTCGCCGAAGAGCAGGGCGGCCGCGGCCGGGCCCAGCTCCTCGCCGCCGCGGTAGGTCACGACGATGGCGTTCGCCAGGCCGTTCCAGTCGGTGATCACATAGGGACGCGGCAGGACGAGCAGCACCACGACCGGAATTCCCTGGTTGCGGAAGCTCTGGATGATCGCGCGCTGGTCCGGCGGCAGGTAGGGCTGCTCCTTCACCCAGTTGGTGCCGTGGGTGTAGGACGCCTCACCGACGGCGACGACGGCCAGCCTCGGCGACGGACCGGTGTCCTGGTAGACGTTCACCCCTGCGAGCCGGGCTCGGGCCCGAATGGCGTCGAGAATGCTCTGCGAGCCGTATTCCTGGTGGAAGAAGCTGGTCCACACGCAACAGGCGTTGCCGTCGGGGGCCCGCGGCCCGGCGACGACGATGTTGTCCCCGGGGGCGAGCCGCAGCGGGAGCGTGCCGTCGTTGCGGAGCAGTGTCATGGCTTCCCGTGCGGCCTGGTTGGCCAGGGCGGCGTAGGCCGGAGTGTGGAACCGGTAAGGCCCGTTGACCGGATCGCCGTAGGGGTTCTCGAACAGTCCTAACTGGAACTTCAACCGCAGCACCCGCCGGACCGCGTCATCGATCCGCGCGGCGGGTACGTTCGCGGTGAAAGCGGCAAGGGAGAAGCCGGGGGCGCCGGGGTCGGCCCCGCCCATGACGTCGGAGCCGGCGTTCGCCGCGCCCACCCACGAGCCGGACGGCAGCCAGTCGGTGGTGATCAGGCCGGTGTAGCCCAGGTTCTGCCGCAGGTAAGCCAGGATCGGGGCGCTGTCGCCGGCCCCCGGCCCGCCGGGATCGAGGTAGGAGCTGCCGGCATAGCCGGGCATGATGTTGACCGCGCCGGCCTCCATGGCCGCCCGGAACGGGATCAGGTGGTACTTGATGGTCACCGCGTCGTAGACGATCAACGCTTCGCCGCCGGCGCCCTCGCCCGGCCAGTGCTTGACGGTCGCGAGCACGGACCTCGGGTTCAGCTCCGGGCCGCCCTGCAGGCCTGCCACCAGCGCGCGGACCTGGGCCGCCGCCACCTCGGCGTTCTCACCGTTGCCCTCCTGAATGCGCGGGTAGAGCACCTTGGTGCCGACCTCGGCCAGCGGTCCGAGCACGCCACGGGTGCCGACCTCCAGCTGCTCGCGGCGCTGCAGATCGCCGAGCTGGTAGTCCAGCGCGTAGTTCCGGGCGGCGGCGAGCGCACTCTGCGTGGGGTAGGTGGTCTGGTACCCGTGGATCGTGTCCCCCGCCGAGACGAACGGGATGCCCAGCCGCGTCCCGGCCGAGGCGAGCAGGAAGTTGTGCAGGTCCTGCGGCTGGGCCGGGCCGAAGTGCCAGCCTGACTGGGGAAAGGCCTGCGCGTTGTAGAACATCTGGTAGGCCTTCTCCGCCAACGTCATCCGTCCGAGCAGGTCGCTGACCCGGTTCTCGACGGGCTGGCGCCAGTCCTCGTACGGCTCGATGCTCCCGTTCCGGTTGAGGTCCCGGCTGCCGTTGATCACTCCGATCCCGTCGGCGACCGTCTCGACGGTGGGCAGGTAGACGCTGAAGGTCCGGATGTTCGACGTCAGGTTCGGGCCCATGGCGACCACGAACCACTTGTACGTCCAGCGGTCGGGCAGGTCCCAAGTCGGCGTGTAGCTCGTGCCGGTCGGCTCGGCCACCTTGGTGTAGAGGTCGATCAGGTTGCCGGAGGCGGCGAAGTCGTAGTCGGTGCGGCTGATGTTGATCCACACCTGGTACCGCACCGCGCCGGGGACGCTCGCCCAGGACAGCACCGGCCGCCGGGTGCCGGTGATCATCGCGCCGTTGGCCGGCGCGGACAGCGCGAACTGCCCGGTGGTCGCCGGCGGTCGGGTCGGCCCGGACAGCATCGGCGGGGTGACCGCGGAGTTGTCGACGGTGCCGCGGATCTCGAGCTCCCACAGGGAATAGCCGTAGCCGGTGGCCCTTGCGGTGCCGAACAGCCGGGCGTACCGGCCGGTTCCGCTGACGGCGAGGTTCTCGATCCCGCCGCGGCCGGTCGTGGTCGAGTAGATCGTGGTCCAGGTGACCGCGTCGGCGGATGTCTCGATACGATACCCGGTCGCGTAGGCGGCCTCCCAGTTGAGCACGGCGCCGGTGATCGTGGCGGTCCCGCCGAGGTCGACCTGAATCCACTGTGGATCGGTGGCGAGGCTGCTCCAGCGCGTGGTGGTCCGGCCGTCGAGCGCCGCGGCGGGCGCGTTTCCACCCTCCCACGAGGATGCCGCCACCGGCCGGAACCGCGAAATGACCGGGTCCGCCGGACCACCACCGCCGCCGCTGCCGTAGACCCCGAACTCCCAGAGGGAGTAACCGAACCCGGTCGCCCGGACGGTGCCGAGCATTCGGATGTACCGGCCGGTTCCGTTGACCGCAAGGGTTTGCGTCCCACCGGTGCCGGTGGTGGTGGAGTAGATCGTGGTCCAGGTCGTCGCGTTGTCGGACAGCTGGATCTGGAAAGCGCTCGCGTAAGCCGCTTCCCAGCTGAGCACGACCTGGCACACCGCGGTGGCGGACCCCAGATCCACCTGGAGCCACTGCGGATCGCTGAACGCGCTCGACCACCGGGTGCCCGGGTTGCCGTCCACCGCGGCCGATGCCGGGGTACTGGTGCCCTGCGCGGAAGAGGCGGTGGCCGGGCGGTTCCGCGCGACGTCGGCGCCGCAACCGGTGGCCGGGAACTCGCCGAAGACCCGAAGCTCCCACAGGGAATAGCCGTAGCCGGTGGCCCTTGCGGTGCCGAGCACGCGGAGGTAGCGGCCGGTCCCGTTGACCGCAAGGGTTTGCGTCCCACCGGTGCCGGTGGTGGTGGAGTGCACGGTGGTCCACGCGGTGGCGTCGGTGGACACCTGGATCTGGAACGCGGTGGCGTACGCGGCTTCCCAGTCGAGCACGACGCTGGTGATCGTGGCGGTCCCGCCGAGGTCGACCTGGATCCACTGCGGGTCGGAGAACGCGCTCGACCACCGGGTGCCCTGGTTGCCGTCGACGGCCGCGGACGCCGGGGTGCCGGCATTCTCCACCGAGGACGCGGTGGCCGGTTTTCCTTGGGAGATCAGGGAAGGCGCCGCCACGACCGGGACCGGCGAGAGGGCGACCAGGCCGCCGGCCAGCAGGGCCGCGACCAACGTGTGACGGATCATGGCGATCACCAGCCGACCGCGACGAGCAGCCACTGCGGGTCGCCGTGCGAGACGAACGAGGACTGGTTGGCCACGTCGTCGTACGGGAACCCGTAGGACAACCGGTTGATGGCGTGGTCGTGCCAGAACTTCGCGTAGTAGTTCGCCGGCGCGGCACGGTAGTACCCGGCCGGATCCTCCCACTGCGACCGCGGCAGGTGGGCGGTGTGGCGGTTGAGCGCCGCGCACATGCTCGGGTTGCCGGCCAGGCTTCCCGCGCAGCCGAAGATGTCCGATGTGGACGCGGTCACCCCGACCGAGTTGGCGTACGCGGTGAAGTAGTTGGCGTTGACGCCACCGGCCCGGAAGTTCGGGTGGCTGCCCGGCGCGATGATCCGCAACTGGCCCGGCGCCTGTGCCAGCACGTCGAACTCGGCCGGCACCTCGTCGACGAACTTCGCGAAGGTGGCCGCGCGGTCCTCGGCGAAGGTGGCCCGGTCCTCCCCCACCTCCACGTCGTAGCCGTCGCGGGCGTGCAACCGCATCGCGAGCTTCAGCCCGAACGCGTCGACCCGGGTGGTGTTGCCGTTGAACACGGCCGGCCCGACGGTGAACTCGATGAAGTCGAAGAGCTGGCCGTTCGGCGCGCCGAGGTAGAAGTACATCCGGCCGGCGGAGTTGGCCGGCATGTCCAGGTAGGGCTGCTCGGCGATGGAGTGGACCTGCCCGTTGAAGCTCCAGAACACCTGGCTGTCCGGGTACCTGCCGTTGGTCCGGTTGAGCACCTTGACCGTGAGCACGTTCCGCGCAGGCGGAATGGTGCTGGTGTCACCCCAGAATTGGTCCGGTGGCGGCGGTGCGGGCCCGCCGGTGCCGTAGATCCCGAACTCCCAGAGGGAGTAGCCGTACGGGGTGGCGCGGGCGGTGCCGAGCATCCTGACGTAGCGGCCGGTTCCGGTGACGGCCAGCGTCTGGTTGCCGCCCGTGCCGGTGGTCGTGGAGTACACCGTGGTCCAGGTCGTGGCGTCGTCGGAGACCTGGATCTGGAAAGCGCGGGCGTAGGCGGCCTCCCAGTCGAGCACCACCTGGCAGACCGCGGTGGTCGTGCCGAGGTCGACGCGCAGCCACTGCGGATCGCTGAACGCGCTCGACCACCTGGTCCCGGTGTTGCCGTCGACGGCGGCGCTCGCCGGGGTGGCGGCGTTCTCCGCCGACGAGGCCGCCGCCGGCCGGTTCAGCGCGACATTGCCGGCGCAGCCCGCCGACGCGAACTCGCCGGTGATCCGGAGCTCCCAGAGGGAGTAGCCGTACGGGGTGGCGCGGGCGGTGCCGAGCATCCTGACGTAGCGGCCGGTTCCGGTGACGGCCAGCGTCTGGTTGCCGCCCGTGCCGGTGGTCGTGGAGTACACCGTGGTCCACGTCGTGGC
>NZ_DASZCQ010000267.1:0-19905 GCF_035942955.1 Actinophytocola sp.
CGCAGTTGATCTCCGCGTCCCACCCCTACCCAGCCCCCACCGCTCCACGGGGGGCGACCCCACGGCCAGTCTACCGGTGAAGACCGGGGTGGAGATCAACTTGGGGGGTGGGTGTGGACAGGTGGGGTGGGTGTGGACAAGTGGGTCAGCAGGCGGGGGGTGGGGTTGACAGGGGTGGGGATCCGTGTAGCCAGCGTTCCAACGCGGTGAGGGCGGAGTGGAGGCAGGGGGTGAGGGGGCGGAGGTCGTCCGGGTATGCGTCGACGAGGGCGTCGATGTGGTTGGCGGCTTGGACGCGGTAGTAGCGGTGCAGGTGGGCGCGGCCCGCGGAGTTGATCATGACGCGGTAGGGGTCGGCGGACTGGGTGATGGGGAGCAGGGAGTCGAGGGTTCCGTGCAGGGTGATCATGGGGCGGGTGATGCGGCCGGTGAGGGAGATTCGGCGGACGGCGTCCCGGACGGCACGCGGACGTGCGAAGTAGTCGTAGTCGGTGTCGGCGCCGGAGTAGGACGGGTCGAGCTCGAGGCGGTAGATGCGTTGGGTGAGTTCCCAGTAGACAGTGAAGTGGTAGTCCCAGAGGAAGTCTGAGCCGGGGGCGAAGCCGGCGGCGAGAATGCCGGCGGGGTCGCCGGCCCGATAGGCGCGGATGGCGGGTGGGAGGAACGTGAAGAGGTTGGGGCCGTCGGGGGTCCAGAGGGTGCCCTCGGCGTCGACGCCGCCGTCGAACAGCCAGGGGTTGCGCTCGAGTTGCCAGCGGACGAGGTAGCCGCCGTTGGAGATGCCGGCCGCCAGCATCCGGGCGGGGGGACGGCCGTAGCGTTGGGCCACAACGGATCGGGCGGCGAGCGCGAGCTGGGTGACGCGGGCGTGCCATTCGAGGATGGCGTCGCCGGGGCGGGCGCCGTCGGTGTGGAACGCGGTGCCGGTGTTGCCCTTGTCGGTGGCGGCGAAGGCGTAGCCGCGGGCCAGCACCCAGTCGGCGATGGCGCGGTCGTTGGCGTACTGGCGGCGGACGCCGGGTGAGCCGGTGACGACCAGGCCGCCGTTCCAGTTGTCCGGCAGGCGCAGCACGAACTGGGCGTCGTGGTTCCAGCCGTGGTTGGTGTTGGTCGTCGAGGAGTCCGGGAAGTAGCCGTCGAGCTGGATTCCCGGCACGCCAACGGGTTGCGGCAGCGCGGCGTGGGTGAGCCCGGCCCAGTCGGCCGGCACGGTGTGTCCGGATGCGACGGTGCCGGCGGTGGTCAGCTCGGCAAGGCAGGCGGCCCGCTGGACCGCGGCGCCCGGCACGTGCAGCCGATCCAGCCGGGCACAGTGTCCACTATGGACATCTGACACCGGCGAAGGCGCGAGCAGAGCGACGGCCAGCACGATTCGGGCAAGCATGCGCCAGACCGTAGAACCCTCAGCGCGGCCGCGACATGTGGCCGGCACACGTAATCCGGCCGCCAAGTGTGGTGCCCCGCCACCTCATCACCTGCGGGCCAGGGTTCTACCGTGACCGGCAGCCGGATAGCACGACGAGGTGCGCTCATGTCCAAGCTGCTCGTGACGATCGCCCTGCTCGCCGGACTGCTCACCGCGGTCTCGCCCGCCAGCGCCGCGACGATCGGTGAGGTGACCGGTTTCGGCACGAATCCGGGCAACCTCAGGATGTTCCGCTACCTGCCGGACGGGCTGCCCGCCGGGCGGCCGGTCGTGGTCGCCCTGCACGGTTGCACGCAGACGGCCGCCGGCTACGGGACCGACGCGGGCTGGGTGCGGCTGGCCGACCGGTGGCGGTTCGGGCTGGTGCTTCCCGAGCAGCAGACCGTCAACAACGCCAGCAGGTGCTTCAACTGGTTCCAGACCGGGGACACCGGCCGGGGCCAGGGTGAGGCCGAGTCGATCGCCCAGATGGTGCGCAGGACGCTGGCCGACACCGCGGCGGATCGCACCCGGGTGGCGGTGACCGGGCTGTCGGCGGGCGGGGCGATGACGGCGGTGCTGCTGGCCACCTACCCGGACATGTTCAGCGCCGGGGGAATCGTCGCCGGCCTGCCGTACCGGTGCGCCACCACCATGATCGAGGCGTTCACCTGTATGAACCCGGGCCGCGACCGCACCGCCGCGCAGTGGGGCGGGCTGGTCCGCGCGGCCACCACGCACACCGGGCCGTGGCCGGCGGTCAGCATCTGGCACGGCACCGCCGACTTCACCGTGGTCCAGGCCAACCAGCGCGAGCTGGTCGAGCAGTGGACCGATGTGCACGGCATCCCCGGCACGCCGTCGCGCACGGACACCGTCGCCGGCTACCCGCACGCCGTCTACTCCGACGCCGCCGGCCGCCCGGTCGTCGAGACCTACACGATCACCAACATGGGGCACGGCCAGCCGGTCGACCCCGGCGCCGCCGATGGGCAGTGCGGGCGCAGCGCGGCGTTCGTCCTGGACGTGAACGTCTGCGCGGCCTGGCACTCCGCTATCGCCTGGCGCCTCGACGTGTGACGGTCAGCGCCCAACGAAGTCGCAACATCAGCCCAACGAATGAGACGAATCAACCGCGAGGTGTACAGATCTTTGCCTGCCCTGGGTGTTGGATGGTCCAGTCAACCCAGGGAAGGGAGGACCTCGTGGAGGACGAGTCCGGCCGGATCGTGGTGTCCGGCCTGACCAAGACGTTCGGACCGGTGAAGGCGGTGGACAACCTCAGCTTCACGGTGGAGCCGGGCTGGGTCACCGGCTTCCTCGGCCCGAACGGCGCCGGCAAGACGACGACATTGCGCTGCGTGCTCGGCCTGGTCACGCCGACCGCGGGCGGCGCGACCATTGGGGGCAAGCCGTACGCGCAGCTGCACAACCCGACCAAGACCGTCGGCGCCCTGCTGGAGGCGTCGAGCTTCCACCCGGCCCGCACCGCGCGCAACCACCTGCGGGTGTACTGCACGGCCAGCGGCATTCCGAAGAAGCGCGCGGACGAGGTGCTGGACCTGGTGGGCCTGACCAGTGCCGCAAACCGCAAGGTGAAGGGTTTCTCGATGGGCATGCGGCAGCGGCTGGGGCTGGCCGCCGCGCTGCTCGGCGACCCGAAGGTGCTGGTGCTCGACGAGCCGGCCAACGGCCTGGACCCGGAGGGCATCGTCTGGTTGCGACAGTTCCTGAAGCACCTGGCCAGCGGCGGCCGGACGATCCTGGTGTCCAGCCACGTGCTCAGCGAGGTCGAGCAGACCGTGGACCACGTCGTGATCATCAACAATGGCACGCTGATTCGCCAGGATCGCATGGACACGTTGGCCGACAGCCACGGGCACGCGGTACTGGTACGTACCCCGGACGTCAGCCGGTTGGAGTTCTCGCTGTCGGGCGAGCCAAAGGTCGAGAAGCTGGAGAAGCTGGACGACGGAGCCGTGCGTATCACTGGCATGACCGCTGCCGAGGTGGGCTCCAAGGCCTTCTTTGATCGAATCGAGCTGCACGAGCTCAGGACCGAGAGAAGCAGGCTGGAGGAGATCTTCTTTTCGCTGACTGGTAACGGCGGCGCGGTCGAACATTTCGGTGCTGCCGAGGGAGGCGACAAGTGATCCGGTTGATCCAGGCCGAGTTCGGCAAGCTGTTCAGCACCAAGCTGTGGCTGTGGATGCTGCTCGGCGCCGTCGCGTTGACCGCCCTGTTCGTGAGCCTGACCATCGGCTTCTCCGATCAGGCGACCGCTCAGGGAGGGGCGCCGCCGCTGAGCTCATCGACCGGTCTGAAGAACCTGTTCAGTGCCGCGGCAGCGGCGAACGTCTGGTCGCTGATCCTCGGCATCGTCGCGGTCACCGGAGAGTTCCGGCACCAGACCATCACACCCACGTTCCTGGCCACCCCGCACCGCGGCCGCGTGGTGATCGCCAAGCTGATCACCTACGCGCTGGCCGGCATCGCCTACGGCGTGGCCACCATCCTGGTGGCGATCGCCATCGCGCTGCCCTGGCTGTCGGCCAAGAACATCGACGTGTCGTTGGGATCCGACGGAATCCCCGGCGTGCTGCTCGGCGTCGTGGCCAGCGTCGCGGTGTACTCCCTGCTCGGGGTGGGCCTCGGCGCGCTCCTTCGCAACCAGATCGCCGCCGTGGTCGGGGCGCTGGTGTTCCTCCTCGTGGTGGAACCGATCATCTCGGCGGTCCCGGTGGTCCGGGACTATTACAAGTGGTTCCCCGGCGGCGCGAACAACGCGCTGACCGGAGCCTTCCAGCCGAACGTGAACCTGTTGCAGCAGTATCAGGGCGGACTGCTGCTGGTGGCCTACGGCCTGGTGTTCGCGATCCTTGGCAGCTGGCTGGCGGTGCGCCGCGACGTCACGTAGTCACTCGGTGCGCAGTGCGGCCAGCCTGGTCGCACTGCGCAGCGTGGGCAGGGTCAGCACGGTGACCGCGAGCACGAGCAACGATGCGACGCCGGAGAACAGCGCGACGGTCGACCAGTCCATCCGGAACGACTCGCCGAGCAGCTCGAACACCAGCGCGGCCAGGCTGATCCCGGTCACCACGGCCACCAGCACGGCGAGCAGCACCGGAACCGCGTTCTGCCACAACAACGATCGGGCCAGGGTGCCGGTCGGCACGCCGGTCGCGGCCAGCGCGGCCAGTGGCCGGCGGCGCTCGCGGACCTGCTCCAGCGCCAGCACCAGCATGCTCACCCCGGCCAGCAGCAGGGTGAACAGCGCGCCGCCGAGCAGTCCATTTCGGATGGTCAGGAACAGCTCGACGACCGGCGGCCGGAAGCTCTGGACGTACGACTGGACCGACGCGCGCCAGCCGTATGCCGCGATGGCGTTGCGGACGTGCTCGATCATATCGGGCCGGCCGGGCTCGGTCCGCACGCCGAGGTAGGCCCCGGAGGCAGGGATGGTCACGCCGCGCACCGCGCCCGGGGTGACCACCAGCCCGCCGGTGAGGTAGAGCCCGCTGGTGTCGCGAAGTGTCCTGATCCCGTCCGGGACGGTCCACCTGCTGACCGCCGCGTAGCCGTTGCGGGTGGTGGCAACGAAGCTCACGGCCTGCCCGGCGGAAAGCTCCGGCAGAGCGCCCGCGAAGCGGAACGCGTCGCCATCGACACACCGGCCCACGTCCGTGTACCGCAGCAACGTCGCACAGTCCACAATAGACATCGGGAGGTACTCGCGGTTGCCGGTCATGATGCCCGCCTGCCGCGTCACGATCACCGACTGGATCCCTGGGGTCGCGCGCAGGCTCTCGCCGACCGCGTCGGTCTCGTCGCCCTCGACGTACACCATGATCGCCGGCAGGTCCATGACCTGCGGCACGACCGGCGAGCCGTACTTCTCCTCCTGCCCGGCGAGCACCGCCTGCAAGGCGATCGCGCCGGCGAGCACGACCGCGACGCCGCCCACCACCCTGGCCGGCGTCCCGCTGTCGATCTGCAGCCGGCGGATCGCCAGCTGCGCGGCCGGCCGGCCGCCCCGCACCCGCGCCACCGCCCGTTCCAGCAACCACGGCAGGATCGCGGGAATCCCCAGCAGCAGCAACGCAGATCCGGCGATCACCGACGGCAGCCAGGTGTCCTCCATACTGGACACATCGAACTGGCTGGCCAGCAGGACCGGGCCGAGGACCAGCGGCACCAGCCGCCACCACAGCCGGCGCCGCACCGGCCGGCCCCTGCGCACCACCCCGAGCGGCTCGATGATCGTCCTGCGCAGCGCGAGCTGCGCGGTGAGCACCGCGAGCCCCGGCACCGAGAGCACGATCAGCACCACCAGCGGCCAGGCCGGGGCGACGTCGCTGGGGTACGGCCGCACCCCGAGCACCGCGACCTTGCCCACCACGGTGCGAAACAGCAGGAACAGGCCGATCCCGAGGGCCAGCCCGGTCACCGCGCTGACCAGCGACTCGGCCACCGCGACCCGCCGAGCCTGCCGGGAGTCCGCGCCCACCAACCGCAACGCGGCCAGCCGGCGGTCCCGCTCGGCGCCCGCGATCCGGGCGCTGGTCCCGACGAACACGAACACCGGCACCAGCAGCACGACGGTGCCGATCGCGATGAGCACGACCAGGTTCGCCGGCATCCGGTCGGGTGCGGTGGTGCCGAACGCGTACACCGGCTGCCCCGCGTTGTCCGCGTCGATCGAGTCGTCCCCCGCGTAGAACGTCAGCGAATCGGCGTCGACCACGCCCGGCTGGCCGATCGTGCCGATGATCCGCTGCGGGAACCGGGGCCGCAGCAGGCCGCCGTCCGGGCCGGCGAGCAGCTCGGCCAGCGCCGGTGACAGCACGATCTCGCCGTCGGCCGGGAGCCGCTCGACGCCGGGCGGGATCGGGGCGCGGGGACCGGACACCCGCAGGTACGTGCCGATGACGGTGCGGTCCCGGAAATCCGTGACGCCGTGCCGGATGTACAGCGGGTCCACGCCGGGCACCGGCGTGGGATCCATCTGCACGGCCCGGGCACGGTCGCTGCGGGCGTTGAACATCGGCCCGGCCGAGGCGCCGACGAGCAGCACCGCGACCGCGATTCCGATGCCGATCGTGCCGAGCACCAGCCGCGCCACCCCTGTCTTGGAGGTCCGGCCACCCCCGATGGCCAGCCGGACCCCCAAGCGCAGGTCGCCCGCCCACCGGGCGAGCCGGGTGTGCCGACCCCGATGCGACACACCGTCCCCCTGGTTGGCCGTCACCCCGTCAGCCCCGCCTCTTCCAGGTCGAGCTGCCGGGACTTGCCATCCCGCACGATCACCTCGCGGTCGGAGTAGGCCGCCACCCGCGGCTCGTGGGTCACCAGCAGCACCGCCGCGTTGGTCCGCTTGGCCGCGTCCACCAGCAGGGTCATCACCCGCTCGCCGTTGAACGAGTCGAGCGCGCCGGTCGGCTCGTCGGCGAAGATCACCTTCGGCGACGCGACCAGCGCCCTGGCCACGGCCACCCGCTGGCCCTGCCCGCCGGACACGTCGCCGGGCCGCTTGTCGGCGGCATCGTCGACCTCGAGGCGCGCCAACCAGTCCCGGGCCAGCCGCTCGGCCGGGCGGCGCCGCTGACCGGAAAGCCGCAGCGGCAGCGCCACGTTCTCCAGGCAGGTCAACTCCGGCACCAACTGTCCGAACTGGAACACGAAGCCGAACTCGCTGCGGCGCAAGGCACTGCGCGGTCCGTCCGGCATGGACGACAGCACCTCGCCGCGGTAGACCACGGTGCCCGCGTCGGGCTGGACGATGCCGGCAAGGCAGTGCAGCAGCGTGGACTTGCCCGAGCCGGACGGCCCCATCACCGCGACCACCTCGCCGGGCCACAGCGCCAGCCCGGCGCCGGTCAGCGCCACCGTCGGGCCGAACGACTTGCGCAGATCCGTGCCGCGCAGCAGGGGATCGGTCATGACTGTGTCCAATTGGCTCGCTCCGCTCGCTGTGAGCGGGCCTCTGGCGCGGTGTCTTCCCTCGTGCGCTGCTCGGTCGCTCGCTGGCGCTCGCTCCCTGCGCTGCTCCTCGGTCCAGACCCCGCCGGCCCGCTCACGACCTGCCTGCCGAGATCGTCCAGCCGGGCCGCGGTGAGCTCGAGCCAGCGCAGGTCGGCCTCCAGGTGGAACAGGGCGTGGTCGCAGACGAGCTGGTTGGCCAGGTCGCCGTTGCGCTTGCGGGCGGTGAACGTGCGCATGGCCTGCAGGTGCTCGGCGCGCTGGGTGTCGAGCACGTCGGCGGCGCTGCGCCCGGTCAACAGGGCCAGCACGACCTTGGTGTAGAGCGTGCTCTGCAGGTACAGCTCGGGCTTCTCCGGTGTGGTCAGCCAGTTCGCCACGTCGGTCACGCCGGCGTCGGTGATCGCATAGCGCTTGCGGTCCGGCCCGCCGCCCGGCTCGATCCCGTTCTCCTCGACGAGGCCGTTGCGCAGCAGCCGGGACAGCGTGGCGTACACCTGCCCGTAGTGCAGCGGCCGGTCCTGCCCGAAGCGCTCGTCGTAGGCGCGCTTGAGGTCGTAGCCGTGCCGCGGCCCGCTCTCCAGCAGGCCCAGCAGCGTGTGCCCGATCGACATGCCGGAGAGACTACAACAGGTGTATACCTATCGTCTATACACTGAGTTTGTAGAAGAGGTCGCCAGGAGCTCGAGCGCCCGTCGAGTTCGCGGCTTGACCTGGATATCGGCATGGCCACGCTGAACCAGGAGACCCGTCCAGCGGTCGCGGTAGAAGACGTCGGTCTTGCTGGACCGCACCAGCCTGAGCGCCAGAAGCTTGTAACCCAAAATGAGCATCAGGCTGATGACCTGGGCGACCCAGGGGGCGATGCTCACAAGCTGCTGGGCAGACATCACACCCCCTGCCGACTCTGTTCTAGCTGATGATCAGCTGTGCGACGGTGTAGATCAGCAGGCCCGCCATGGCGCCGACGACGGTGCCGTTGATCCGGATGAACTGCAGGTCGCGGCCCACCTGGAGCTCGATCTTGCGGGACGTCTCCTCGGCGTCCCAGCGCTCCACCGTGTCGGTGATCAACGTGGTGATCTCGTCGCGGTAGTTGAGCACCACGTAGGCCGCGGCGCCCTCCACCCAGCCGTCCACCTTCTCGCGCAGCGTCACGTCCTCGGCCAGCCGCGTGCCCAGCGAGATCAGCCCGTTGCGCACCCGCCGGCGCAGCTCGCTCGACGGGTCCTCGGCGGCGTCGAGCAGCATCCGCTTGGCCGTCGACCAGGTCGCGCCGATGACGTTCTGCACCTCGGGGTGCTCGAGCACCTGGTGCTTGACCTGATCGGCCTTCTCCATGGTCGCCGGGTCGGTCTGCAGGTCGCCGGCGAACTCCAGCAGGAACTTGTCGATGGCCAACCGCATCGGGTGGTTGACGTCGGTCTTGACCATCCAGGCGAAGGACTCCACCTCGCTGTGCACCTTGTCGGCCACCATCGCGTCGACGAACTTCGGCGACCAGGTCGGCGCCCGGTCGCTGACCACCCGCAGCACCGTGGTGCGGTTGCCCTTGACCCACTCGTAGGCCCGGTCGCACAGCAGGTCCACCAGCTTGTGGTGGGAGCGGTCGGTGAACACCCCGGCCAGCAGCTTGCCGAGCGGCGGGCCCCACGGAATCGCCACCACCCGGCGGACCATCGCCTGCTCCATGACCGCCTGCACGTCCTCGTCCTTCAGCACGGTCATCACGCCGCGGACCACGGTGGACAGCTCCTCGGTGACCCGCTCGGCGTTGGCCGGCTCGGCCAGCCAGGCGCCGAGCCGCCGGGAGAGGCCGACGGCGCGCAGCCGGTTGCGGACCACCTGCTCGGACAGGAAGTTCGTGCCGACGAAGTCGCCGAGGCTGTTGCCGAGCTGGCTCTTGCGGTTCGGGATGATCGCGGTGTGCGGGATCCGGATGCCCAGCGGGTACCGGAACAGCGCGGTGACCGCGAACCAGTCGGCAAGCGCGCCCACCATGCCGGCCTCGGCCGCGGCCTTGATGTAGCCGGCCACCGCGGGGGCGCCGGCCGACTGCCACAGCGACATGCCGATGAAGATCGCGGTGGCTCCGAGCAGGAACCCGAGCGCGACCAGCTTCATCTTGCGCAGGCCACGCCGCTTCTGCTCCTCGTTGGGCCCCGGGGCCAGCCCCGCGATCAGTTGCTGCACGCCACCATTGTCCGTGAAGATTTCGTGACGTGCCCCGAAGCGCGCTCGTACCCCACCTCCAGCCGTTCACCTCGACGATCTTCGCGGAGATGACGGCGCTGGCCACCCGGACCGGCGCGGTCAACCTCGGCCAGGGTTTCCCGGACACCGACGGCCCGCCGGGCATGCTCGCCGAGGCGCAGCGGGCGATCGCGAACGGGATCAACCAGTACCCGCCCGGCCAGGGCCGCCCCGAGCTGCGCGCGGCCATCGCCGAGCACCGCGCCCGGTTCGGGATGTCGTTCGACCCGGAGACCGAGATCCTGGTCACCGTCGGCGCCACCGAGGCCGTCGCGGCCACGCTGATCGCCCTCGTCTCGCGCGGCGACGAGGTGATCCTGATCGAGCCCTACTACGACTCCTACGCCGCGTCCGTCGCCATGGCCGGCGGCACCCGGCGGGTGGTCTCGCTGGTCGAGGACGCCGGGGGCCGGTTCGCGCTGGACGTCGACGCGCTGCGGGCCGCGGTCGGGCCGGCCACGCGGGCACTGCTGCTGAACTCGCCGCACAACCCGACCGGAACCGTGCTCACCGCCGACGAGCTCGCGGTGATCGCGGAGGTGTGCGTCGAGCACGACCTGATCGCGATCTGCGACGAGGTGTACGAGGACCTCGTGTACGACGGCGTGCCGCACATTCCGTTGGGGACCCTGCCCGGGATGGCCGAGCGCACGCTGACCATCTCCAGCGCCGGCAAGATGTTCAACTGCACCGGCTGGAAGATCGGCTGGGTCTGCGGCCCGGCCCCGCTCGTCGCCGCCGTCCGGGCCGCCAAGCAGTTCATCACGTTCGTCGGCGGCGCCCCGTTCCAACCCGCCGTTGCCTACGCCCTGCGCCACGAGTCCGCCTGGGTCACCGCGCTGCGCGACAGCCTGTCGGCCAAGCGCGACCGGCTCGCCGCCGGGCTCACCGAGGCCGGCTTCGCCGTCCGCCCCACCCTGGGCACCTACTTCATCTGCGCCGACGTCCGACCCCTCGGCTTCACCGACGGCACCGAGCTGTGCTACCAACTCCCCGAACGCATCGGCGTCGCCGGCGTCCCCGTCCAGGTCTTCACCGACAACCCCACCCCCTGGCGCCCCATCGTCCGCTTCGCCTTCTGCAAACGCGACGAAGTCCTCGACGAGGCCATCGAACGCCTGCACAAGCTCTAGGCTCCGTCATCGTCATTGCCCTACCAGGGGTGATGACCCTCGGGTAGATCAATGGCGAATCGTTGTGCGCCACGTGCCCGAGCCCTTGCCGTATGCTCCGCTGAGATCAGGTCGCGCGCACGGAGGCCTCATGGCGAACCGGATACCTCGCCGTCCGGTGAATGCTTGCAGCCACGGCCACGACAGCGGGCGATTCATCAGTCTCGATGATCACCAGACCGGATGTGCTCAGTGGAACTAGCCGGGCTCGTCATCGGCGCGGTGGGCACCGTGGTATCGGTTCTCGCCCTGTTCTATGCCGCGATGGCGGCCAAGAGGTCCGATGCGCTGCTGCGGCGACTGGTCGTCTACCCATTCCGCGAGCTCGACATCCAATACGCGAAGCTGACCGAGGACGAGCGTGACGCACTATTGGACATATATGCGCATCATGCCGACGCCTATCGATCGACCGGGGCAAGACCTACGAATGAGGCGGTCGAGGCTCGTCCTACCGATCCCGCTCTCCTACAGTTCCTCGTGGCCGAGGGATGGCTGCAAAGGCATGGTGGGGTTGCGTATCGGTTGAATCCCGATAGACTCCCATACCTGCGGTTCCTGGAGGAGACCGAGGGGAAGTCGAATGGTCGATAGGTCAGAGCTGTTATCCTGGTCGCTCTTCGAACTTTCCGTAAGCGATCTGGAGGCCCTGAGGCACCTGTCGACACATTCGATTCTGCGCCCACTCACTCCTCACGAGATTGACTCCTTGCGACGAGGCCTCATCAGTGGGAACAAGGTTGCGCTCAGCCTCCGCTCGAGCAACCGAAATCGCTACCACGGGCTCTGCGTGTTCGGCCTCGAGACGCCCTCTCCTGTGCCAGACAAGGCCATTGCGATGTCCGTGCTGTCACTCGCCACGTATCCAGCTCCCGTCGGCCGGTCGGACACCGTCGATAGGGAGCATCTCGAGACGGCCGTGATTGAAGAGCTCAGGCGGTTCTGCCGAACACACGGATTCACTCGCGTCGTCTGCTATGCTCCCGACGATCGGCTGACACTGGCGCTTCTCGCGAAGCATGGTTTCACCGTTGAGAGCGTCATTTCTGTTGATACGACGAGAATCTATGGGCTGTCACTCCACCTCCCATCCACATACACCGGTGATCCGTACGATGGTCGCCATTTGCTCAACTGGCTCGCCGAACGACTCCGACTCTCCGTCCAGAACTCGGACGACACGAGCAGCGAGTGCTTCCTCCGCATGGATGCGCTGAACCCAGACTTGGTAGGCACGCAGTTGGGATCGTCGCAGCTCCCGGTGAAGCTCTCGCTGCACACCAAGCACGATCGAGGCGGACCAACACATCTTCGGATCCAATTTGGCACCACAGATTCAATAGAGTCCCAGTTCGACCTATCGATCGACGATCTGCGCGAGATAGCCGGGGTGGCAACTCTCGACATGAGTTTTTGGCCGCCGCCCGAGGATGGCGCTTCGATAGCCGTGGAGATTCGTCGTGACCTCTATGACAGGTTCGACGCGAATCGACAGAACGCCTATTTCGACAGCGGCTCTTATGGAACCCTGTTGGAACGCGCCACAGATCGAGGATTGCATCCATATATCTTCTTCGTGGATTTTGCCACATCCACCACGAATCCACGGCTCATCGGACTTGGCAGGGTAAGGCACGTCGACCGTGGCTCACCCGATGACCTGTGGGAGAGGTATGGTGAATATTCCAGTTGGTCGGATGCTGACATGTTCGGAAGATACAGGGCGATCAAACGGAAGATGACAGCGATAATATTCGACAACGTACGCCGCGTTGACAAAATCGGCGCAGGTCTTCCAGTCATCGGACACAGCTGGACCTATGTGCCAAGCGATCAGGCGTATCGAGTTGTCCGGCAAGTGGACCGCTAACATGTCAGTTGCTTAGATCTCTGGATTGTTCAGCATTGGAGAATCTATCGTGTGGCTGGGAGCGAACCTCGGAACGACGCGGTGGGGTCGGCCGCTTCGCGACGGCGGAGCGTGTTTACTTGATGAGGGTGGGCCAATCGCCGCAATTGCAGAGGAGCGGCTCTCGCGGAAGAAGCACGCTGGCGGATGGACACGCAGTCGGCAATACTGCATCGAAATAGCTGGAACAACTCCATGCCAGATCGAACTAGCCGTACTGACGTCGTGCTGCGAGCCGGTCCGGGCCCCAGACTCACTTGATGAATATGCGGCCGAACTCGGCTTTCGAGTCGACACGGTCAGCCATCACCTTGCACATGCGTACAGTGCTTATTGGCCGTCTGGCTTCGATGAGGCGATTGTCGTTGTGCTGGATGGTGGGGGGAACACATTCGAGCAGGATGCTCCAAGAGACTGGTGGCGCGCAGGACGGGAGCAAGCCACATACTACATCGGCAGCGGTGATGAGCTTTGGGAGATCGCGCGCGACTTCGATCGTCCATATGAAGTTGGTTTTGGTGAGCTTTATCGCGCGTTCACGCACTACTTGGGCTGGCCATCGTCGACCCTGGCCGGAAATACGATGGCGCTCGCCGCGTTCGGCGAGAGAAGGTGGCCGGGGCGTACTCTGTTCGAGGTCGATCGAACCGAAGCCAGGCTTTCCTTGCCCATTGCCGCTGATCCCGCCCACCCGATAGAAATGATTCAGCGACTCCTCTCAGAGCGCGGTATCAACGCACCCTCCCCGAGGACGCCCAGGAGCGGGTTCAAGCAGGTTCACGCGGATCTGGCCCGGTTGGCGCAGGACAGCCTCTATGCCGCAGTCCGATGGCGGCTTTCCGACCTCGTCAAAAGGACCGGCATACGGAAAGTGTGCGTGGCCGGTGGAGTGGCGCTCAACTGCGTCATGATCGGCCGACTCCTTGAGGAGGGTGTCTTTAGTGACGTATTCGTTCAGCCGGCTGCGGGCGACACAGGTCAATGCTTGGGTGCGGCGTATGTCGCCTTGATGCGTTGCGGAGGCCGGAGACCAGCACCTGCTTCATCGTTCAGTCCGTTTCTCGGTCGCCGCTACAACTCGACGGATATCCAGGACGGCGTCCGCCGGATTGAGGCATCACGTATTCGAGTCGACTTCATCGAGGGAGACCCCGAGATCACAAAGACGGTTGCGAAGCTTATTGCAGCGGGAAAGACGGTTGGTTGGTTCGCAGGTCGCAGCGAGTTTGGTCCCCGAGCACTCGGCGCGCGAAGCATCTTGGCGGATCCGCGGTCCGTTGACGTGAAGAAGAAACTGCTTTCCATCAAGGGCAGGGAGCATTTCATGCCATTTGCCCCCAGCGTGCTCGCGGACAGCTATGACAAGTACTTCACAGGCTCCGGGTCGGACACGATGACGGTGGCCGTCACGGCAACCTCTGATGCACACAAGCTATTGCCGGCGGTCATTCATCACGATGGTTCAGCACGGGTTCAGAAAGTTGCGCACGACCAGGGGTCGTTCGCCAAATTGTTGCGTGACTTTGGTGAAATTGCCAACCTCGAAGTACTCTTGAACACATCATTCAATCTTGCGGGCGAGCCGATGGTCGACAGCCCCGCCGACTGTGCATCCGCGTTTGTGCGCTCAGATTTGGACTGCCTTTATCTCGACGGGCTCCTCATTGTCAAGCAATGATCGGGACATATGGCGAGGACTCCGTGGCGGCCCCCGGATCATCTCTAGGTAGTCCTACTCATTTCCGTGGTCGAACGGCTCCGCTGTGTGATCAGCGTCGTCCCAGGCTGCATGACGAGACCATATGATCAACTTGCGCCGGGTGAGCTGCTCCGGCTGGCCCGGGGCCGCGACCAGGCGGCGTGGAACGAGATCGTGCGGCGCTACGGGCCGGTGGTCTGGCGCGTGGCGATGGCTCAGCGGCTGGATCCCGCCGACGCCAAGGATGTCAGCCAGAACACCTGGTTCGCGCTCGCCGAGCGGCTGGACCGGATCCGCGAGCCGGAGCGGCTGGCCGCGTGGCTGGCCACCACGGCGCGCCGGGAAGCGTTGCGGGTGCACGACTTGCGCCGCCTGGAGGCCCGGCCGAGCTGGTGGCCGGACGACCTCGAGGACCCGGACGCCGAGTGCTGGCCGGAGCCGCACGTGCTGCGGTCCACCCGGGACCGCCTGCTGTGGCGCGCCTTCGCCGAGCTGCCGGACCGGTGCCGGCGGCTGCTCGGGTTGCTCGCGCACGCCCCCGACCTGAGCTACGCGCAGCTCGGCCGGGCACTGGGGATGAAGGCCGGCAGCGTGGGTCCGGCCCGCGGCCGGTGCCTGTACGAGCTGCGCCGCCGGTTGGCCGTGCTGGGCTACGGCGAGGAGACGGTCGGATGACCCATTCCCCGCAGGATCTGGCTCTACTGAGCGAGTTGGGGGCGCTGCTGCGGCGCTGCCATCCGGTGCCCGCCGACGTCGTGGCCGGCGCGCGGGCCGCTTTCGCCGTGGCGGCCGGGCCGCCGGATTGGCGATGGCTCGAGCGGATCACCGACGCTCCGGTCCCCGTCCGGTCCGGCACGCCGTCGTTCCGCTTTGCCGGCAACGACGTCCGGGTCCAGCTCGAGCTGCACCGCCTGCCGTGGCGGGTCCGGGTCATCGGTCTGGTCACGCCGGTCCTGGACGTCGAGGTGCGGTGGCCGACCGGAGTCCGCCGCGTGCGACCGGATGATGCCGGTCTGTTCCGGGTGGACGACCTCCCGCGCGGCCCGCTGCGCCTCGTCATCGGCGAGACCTTTGCCACCCCGTGGTTCGGGCCGTGAGCGGCTGGGTCGCCGATCCCGACGCGACGCTGCGGTGGGCGGCCGAGGTATTGAGATCGAGGCGCGCCGGCGTCGAGTCGAGGGCGCGGGCCTGGCACGCGGCCGCGGTCGCGCACATGGAACGCTGCGCGCCGACCCTCGCCCGCCGGGCCGCCCGGCGGGGCCTGGCGCTGGCCGCGTCACCCGAGCTGCAGCTCGTGCTGGCCTGGATCGAGCAGGACCGCGGCAACCCGCGGGAGAGCCGGAGACTGCTGAACCTGGCTCAACCACGCCTTCGCGGTGCGCCGCTGGCCCGCGCGCGCTGCCTGCGCGGGTTGCAGCACTGCGTCGCCGGCCAGTACCGCGAGGCCCATCGCCAGCTGTCCATCGCGATCACCGGGTCCCGGCGGCACGGTGACCGGCACTGGCTGGCCAACGCGTTGAACGGCCGCGGCGTCGTGCGCATCTATCTCGGCCGCCTCCCGGCCGCCGATCGCGATCTGGCCGCCGCGTCGGCGTTGTACCGGGAGCTGGGGCAGACCGAACGCGCGGCCACCTGCGTGCACAACCGGGGATGCGTTGCGCTGCAAGCGGATGACCACCCCCGCGCGCTGCGGCTGTTCGACGAGGCGGTGCGCGCCGGCCTGCGGACCGGCGCCCGCGCCGAGGCGCTGATCGACCGGGCACACGCGTTGCTCGGCGCCGGACTGCTCGCCGAGGCCGGCAAGGTCCTTGTCCAGGCGGCAGATCTGCTCGACGGGACGGGCCGGCGCATGCGCTTGGCGGAGGCTTCGCTTGCCCTGGCCCACTGCGCGGCCCGGGCCGGCCGCCGCGAGATCGCGCTGGACGCCGCCCGGCGGGCGCGCGACTTGTTCCGCGCGCAACGCAGACCGGGCTGGCTGGCCGCGGCCGAGTCGGTCGAGCTGCGCCTGACCGGGGGTCCCGGCGCCGAAGCCGTCGCCCGCCGCTGCGTGCGGCACGGGTTCGCGGTCGAGGCCGCGGAGCTGCGCCTGGCCGCCGGCGACCGCACATCGCTGAACCTGGTCCAGGCCAACCGATCGAGCGGTCCCACCCGGCTGCGGGCGCTCGGCTGGCTTGCCGGGGCGCGCCTGGCCGCGCTCGACGGAGACCGCCGGGCCCTGCTCGCCGCCTGCCGGGCCGGCCTCCGCATCGGCGTTGCCGACCTCGCCGACGAGTTCACGGCCATCGCGGTGCCCGCGGCCCTGGATTCCGGCCGTGCCTGGGATGTGCTTCGGTGGATCGCCCGGGTACCACCGACCGGTGTGATCGAACGCCTTGGTAGCCAGGCAATGGTGTGCTACGCCAGGCATGGCGACCAGTGGCTCGCCGTGTCTGTTGTGGACGGTCAAGCTCGGCTGCACCGCCTCCGCGGCGGCGTCGACGTCGAGACCCTCCGATTCGCGGTAGCCCACGGCGAAGCCCCGACCATGGCCCGACGGCACGACGACATCCTGCTGGCGCCGCTTCGCCCGGTCATCGGAGATCGGGCGCTGGTCGTGGTCCCGACGACCGAGCTGCACGGGCTGCCCTGGGCGGCGCTGCCCACCTGTGCCGCACGGCCGGTCTCCGTCGCGCCGTCCGTACCGGCCTGGCTGCACGCCAGCCAGCACGATTCCACAGTGGACAATCCGGTCTGGGTTGCCGGCCCCAACCTCCGGCACGCCGTGCGCGAGGTCCGCGCCCTGCATCGCCGGTGGGGCGGCACGCTGCTCACCGGCCGGCGGGCCACCGTGGCCGCCGCACTGTCCACAATGGATGGCGCCGAGTTGGTGCACATCGCCGCGCACGGCCGATTCCGCGGGGATGCGCCGTCGTTCTCCCACCTGGAGCTGGCCGACGGCCCGCTGCACGCCTACGACCTGGCCGGGCTGTCCAGGCCGCCGCGCGTGCTCGTGCTGTCGGCCTGCGAGGGCGCACTGTCCGCGCTGCCTGGCCACGGGACCCGGGCCGTGATCGCCAGCACCCTGCCCGTGCCCGACGACGCGGCCGTCGAGCTGGTCACCGCCCTGCACAGCCACCTTCGCGCCGGCGCCGCCCCGGCCGAGGCGCTCGCCCGAGCCCAGGCCGAGCACGGCCACCTCGGTTTCGTCTGTATCGGTGCCGGCTAGGGCGGGGGGAAGCGGTCGCGGGTTTGTTGGTGGGCTTCGGGAAGGGTGCGGCCGGTGTGGAGGAGGGTGGCGATGACGGCGGCGAGGCGTGGGGCGGCGAAGGAGGTGCCGGACCAGGAGGCGGCGCCGTAGCGGCGGGTCTCGGTATCGTGGGCCTGGCCGCGTTCTGGCGGGTGGAAGCGGACGAAGGAGCTGACGATGTCGACGCCGGGGGCGGCGGCGTCGACCCAGGGGCCGCGGTTGGAGAAGGGGGCGAGGGAGCCGGGCTGGCCGTTCGTGGCGGCGACGGCCATGACCTCCGGGAGCGCGGCGGGCCAGAAGGGTCGGGTGGTGGCGCCGTTGCCGGCGGCGGCGACCACGGCGGCGTCGGTGAAGCGGGAGATCTCCCGGGCGAGCAGCGGGGGGCAGCGGTCGTCCGCGGTGTGGCAGCCGGCGGTGAGCAGGACGACGTCGAGGTGCTCGCCGCGGCGGGCGGCCTGGTGGCGGACGGCGCGCAGGGCGGCGGCCAGGGTCCGGTCGTCGGTGAGGCCCTGTGAGGTGAGGACCCGACGGTGGCGGATGGTGGCGCCGGGGGCGTACCGCAGCACGATGCCGGCGACGAACGTGCCGTGGCCGGCCTGCCGGTCGGACTCCCGGTCGCCGTCGGCGTCGAGGATCTCGGGCTGGAGGTCCCAGTCGGACAGCCAGGTGCGGCCGGCGAACCAGGGGTGCGGGTCGAGGCCGGTGTCCAGCACGGCCACCGTGACCGGCGGGGACCAGTGCTCGAGCGGGGGCGGCGGCGGCTCGGCGGCCGGGCCCGGTGCGGCCGCGGTGCCGTGCAGGATCGGCGTGCCGAGCAGGAGGGGGCAGCCGACGTGGACGTGGTTGGCTGCGGCCGGCCCGCCCGCGTCCAGGGCGAGCTCGACGCACCGGCGCCCGGCGGACGGGCGCAGGCGCAGGGTGGCGAGCTTGGCCTCCTCGGTCAGCTCGACCCGCTCCACCCAGCGGTCCAGCGCGCGCATCGCCGGCCCCACCGAGTCGGCCGCCACCACGAGCTGCCCGGCGCGGACCAGGCACTCCCGCGGACCGCCGGGATCGTGCACGAGCAGGTCCGGCTCGCGCCGCCGCCACAGCTCGGCCCATTCGACAAGCGCCCGACCGCGGTCCGTACTCACGAAGAACACCGTCGCCCCGGATCGACGTACCCGCTCGGCCGGATGCGCAGGATCACCCGCTCGGATGTCATCACTCGGGGTCATCGGGCCGGGCGGCCGTCCTCCGGGACGGTGCCGACCCACCGTCTGTCCGGGTGGAATAGCCGCGGCTAGGGTGCATGTCGGGGCCGCGGTGCTGGATAGTGAGCACCGTCGGTGGACCGGACGGGCGAGGGAGAACACCGAGCAGTGGCAGTCGGGGCGAATGGCGCGGAGCCGGCGCGGGTGGCCGGCGGGCGGGTGATCCGCATGCTGCGCGCCCTCCTGGTGACCGCCGGCCTCGCGGCGCTCGGTTGGCTGCTCGTCGCCCTGTTCGCCACCGGCACCGCCGCCGCAGACGAGACTCCGACGGCGCCCGCCGAGCACGCGTCGACCGGCAGCGGCCTGCTGGGCCTCGTCACCGGTGTGGTCGAGACGGCGACCGGCACCGCCGGCCAGCTCACCGCGCCGCTGCTCGACACCGCCGACTCGGCGCTCGCCCCCGTGGTCGACCCGCCACCGGACACTGCCGAGCCCGCCCCCACCCCGGTGGAGCGGGTCGCCCCCCCGGCGGTCCCGACCGCCGCGCCCGTGACCGCGCCACCCGTCCCACTCGCCCGACCCGAGCCGGTCGCCGCGCCACGGCCAGAACCGGCCGCGCCCGAGCCGAGCGTCCGGCCGCGCCCGATCGTCCAGGACGTCGGGGACGAGATTGGCGAGGCGCCGATCGACCGAGCGGACCGGTCCGACCCGAACCGCACGCCGGGCAAGGCCCCCACCGCGCCGGCCGCCCCCGCCCTGCCGACCAGCACCGTGTCCGCCGGGCATGACGGCCCCGGCACCGCCCGCGGCGGCCCCGGCGTCCTCGCCGCACAGCCCGGCCTGGTACCGCCGGCCGCGGCGCTGTCCCGGCACACCGAGGCGAGCGACGCCGGCGGTCAGTCGCCGGGACTGCCGGCCCTGTCTCCGGACTGATTCCCGTCCCGGGATCACGGGACCCGTGTGCCTTCTCCGTAGAGAAGCCAGGAGCCAGAACTCCACACGCCTTCGGCCTCCCGGCCTGCCGACCGCGCCCGGTCAGGTCGGGGCCCGGCCCCGGCGCCGCGATGCC
>NZ_DASZCQ010000268.1:0-42681 GCF_035942955.1 Actinophytocola sp.
AACGCCGCCTGCCCCAACAGGTCCTGGGGCTCGGCGGCGGTGGAGTGGTCCTGGATGACGAGCACACCGACACGCTAGCCGACCCCACCGACAATTCCGGCCACCAACGGCTTGATCAACAAATTGGTGGAAGATCTTTTAGGGAACTGAGCCTTTTTCATCTGGTGGTGAGTTGGTAGTTCTGTAGGACGTGGATGGCTTTGGCCAGTCGGGCGGCGCGTCGGGGCTGCAGCGGAGTTTGCGCGGGATTCGCCAGGTCTTGAGTTGGGCGTTGGCGCGCTCGCCGGGGCCGCGGAGACGGGCGTGAGTACGGTCGGCGTCCTTCTGCGACTCGGGCTTGTTTCGCCCTTTGTTCGGAGTGATCACCTGTTCGCCGGTGTCGTCGTAGCCGTGGTAGCCCTTGTCACCCAAGGCGATGAGCCCGGCGTCGCGCAGCGCGGCGGGAATGTTCCAGATCCGAGCCGCTGCGGTGTCGTGCGTGCTGCCGGGCAACTGGCCGGACACCCACAGGATCGTCCCGTCCGGGGTGGCAATCACCTGCAGGTTCATCCCGTGTATCCGGTGCTTACCGGAGTAGAACGGCCGGTCGGCGGCGATGCGGTCGATCGGGATCAGCGTGCCGTCGATCACCATGTACGCCATCCCCTGCCGCTTGGCATCCCGCGGCGCCGCCCGCAGCTTCGGTGCCCGTTGGGCCAGCAACTCCACGGTCTCGTTGACCTACCGCCAGCAGGTCGTGGTAGAGACTCCAAATCCGGCTCCTACTTCGGCGAACGGCTCACCCGTGCGCAGGTACACCAGCACCAGCAGGGCTTGCTGGCCCGGGTTGAGCACCCGCCACACCGAGCCATATCCGGACACCGACACGCCAATGATCATCAACCTGTGACCGGCAAGAAGCCTTGCCTGCCAACACATCCAGGCCAGGATGAAATGGCTCAAAGTTGGGGAAGATCTTTTGGAGGACTGTCGGGCTGTGTTACCTGGGGCGGGCCCAGCCGAAGGTGAGTTCGACGGCGCGTTTCCAGTTGGCGTATTCGGTGTCTCGGTGGTGGGGGTCCATTTGGGGGATCCAGCGGGCGGCGAGGTGCCAGTTGCGGCGGAGGCCTTCTAGGTCGGGCCAGTAGCCCACGGCTAGGCCGGCGGCGTAGGCGGCACCCAAGGATACGGTTTCGGCGACCAGGGGGCGGGTGACGGGGATGTCGAGGACGTCGGCGATGAATTGCATCAGGAGGTGGTCGGCGGTCATGCCGCCGTCCACTTTTAGCGCTGGGGACCGGGTGCCTAGGTCGGCGTTCATGGCGTCGACGACTTCGCGGGTTTGCCAGGCGGTGGCCTCGAGCACGGCGCGGGCTAGGTGGCCCTTGGTGATGTAGGAGGTGAGGCCGACGATGATGCCGCGTGCCTCGGAGTGCCAGTGGGGGGCGAACAGGCCGGAGAAGGCGGGGACGATGTAGCAGCCACCGTTGTCCTTCACGGTGCGGGCGAGGGTTTCGATTTCGGGGGCGCTGTGGATCAGGCCCAGGTTGTCGCGGAACCACTGGACGAGTGAGCCGGTGACGGCGATGGAGCCTTCGAGGGCGTAGGTGACGGGTTCGCCGCCGATCTGGTAGCCGATGGTGGTGAGCAGGCCGTTGCCGGAGCGGACGAGTTGGGTGCCGGTGTTCATGAGCAGGAAGCTGCCGGTGCCGTAGGTGCACTTGGTTTCGCCGCGGGAGAAGCAGGTTTGACCGAACAGGGCAGCGTGTTGGTCGCCCAGGGCGGCGGCGATGCGGATGCCGGGGACGACACGGCTGGTGCGGCCATGGATCTCGGTGGAGGGGCGGATCTCGGGGAGCATCTGTTGTGGAATGTCGAAAAAGGACAGTAGCTCGGTGTCCCATTTCTGGGTGGTGAGGTTCATCATCATGGTGCGCGACGCGTTGGTCACGTCGGTCACGTGCAGGCCGCCGTTGACGCCGCCGGTGAGGTTCCAGATCAGCCAGGTGTCCATGGTGCCGAACAGCACATCCCCGCGGCCGGCGCGGTCGCGCAGGCCCGGCACGTTGTCCAGCAGCCAGCGCAGGCTCGGCGCCGAGAAGTAGGTCGCCAGGGGCAGGCCGCAGCGGTTGCGGACCTCCTCGACACCGGGTTGCGCCTCCAGTTGGGAGATCAGCTCCTCGGTGCGGATGTCCTCCCAGACGATCGCCCGTCCGATCGGGACGCCGGTGTGCCGGTCCCACACCACGCAGGTCTCGCGCTGGTTGGTGATGCCGAGGGCGACGACCTGGTCGGCGGAGATCCCGGCCTCGCGCAGCGCCTGCGGCACGATCCGGTCGACGTTGCGCCAGATCTCGACCGCGTCCTGCTCCACCCAGCCCGGCCGGGGATAGTACTGGCGGTGCTCGCGCTGGGCGATGGACACCAGCCGGGCGTTCTGGTCGAACAGGATGCACCGGGTCGAGGTGGTGCCCTGGTCGATCGCCATCACGAAGCGTTGCGCCATTGCCGCGCCTCAGCTTCCGGCGCCAAGGGCGCGGGTGACGGCCTCGGCCGCGGAGCACACGTGCTGCACCATGGCCGGCTTGGGGCGGTTGGCGGTGTCGCAGATCCGGTCGACGGCGCCGGAGACGCCGATGGCGCCGACGACGAGCCCGCCGGGGACCCGGATCGGCGCGGCGACGCTGGCCTCGCCGGGCATGTACTCCTCGGCCTCGCTGGCCCAGCCCGAGGCCCGGACCTCGGCCAGCACCCGTTCCAGCGCGGCCGGTTTGACGATCGTGCGGCGGGTGAGCGAGGTGAGCTCGCGCCGCCGCACGGTCGCCGACAGGTCCGCGTCGTAGGCGAGGAGCACCTTGCCGAGGGCGGTGGCGTGCAGCGGGAGCATGGCGCCGATCCCTAACGTTTGCATCGTGTCGTCCGGCCGGAACACGTGGTGCACCACCAGCACGGCGCCGTCGTGGTGCATGCCGATCCGGACCTCCTGGCCGCTGCGCGCGGCGAGGGTGTCCGACCAGTTGATCGACCGGGAGCGCAGCTCGTTGGCGTCGAGGTAGCTGGTGCCGAGGTGGAGAAGGGCGGCGCCGAGCCGGTACCGCCCGGTGGCCTGGTCCTGCTCGACGAACTCGACCCGCTGCAGGGTGCGCAGGATCCCGTGCGCGGTGCCCTTCGGCAGCCCGAGCGACGCGGAGATCTCCGCCAGCCCGTGGTGTCCTGAGCCGCGGGCCAGCAGCCGCAGCATCGCCGCGGCGCGCTCGATCGACTGGATGGGTCCCGGCACAGTGCTGCAAGCTAGCCGAACGACGGCGTTGTCGGCAATGTCGAACACCCCGGACTCGCCGACCAGGCCGAGGACACTCCGGCTAGTCGCGCGGCGCACGAATCCGTTCGGCATTGTCGACCCATCCGCGTTGCCGGTCGGCGAGCACCTAAGTACAAACCTGTGCAGCCGTTCAGCGACGAATGGAGGCGACGTGTCCCTCGGAGAGGTGTTCGTCAGCGAGGTGCTCGGCACCGGGATGCTGATCCTGCTCGGTGCCGGCGTGGTGGCAAACGTACTGCTGACCAAGTCCAAGGGGTTCAACGGGGGCTGGCTGCTGATCAACATCGGGTGGGGGTTCGCCGTCATGGCGGGCGTCTTCGTGGCGTACAAGTCGGGCGCGCACCTCAATCCGGCGGTGACGCTGGGCGTCATCGCCAGCGGCGCCGGCGAGTTCGTCCCCGGCGTCGCCGTCACGGTCGGGTCGACGCTGGTGTACGTGGCCGGCCAGATGGTCGGGGCGTTCCTCGGTGCGTGCGCGTGCTTCCTGGCCTACAAGAAGCACTTCGACGCCGAGGAGGACGAGCAGAAGAAGCTCTGGGTGTTCTCCACGGCGCCGGAGATCCGCAACACCACCTGGAACCTGGTTACCGAGGTCGTCGGCACGTTCGTCCTGGTCATCGTGGTGCTCTCGTTCGGAAAGACGCCGCACCAGCTCGGCCCGCTCGCCGTGGCGCTGCTGGTCGTCGGCATCGGCGCCTCGCTCGGCGGCCCGACCGGCTACGCCATCAACCCGGCACGCGACCTCGGTCCGCGCATCGCGCACGCCGTGCTGCCGGTGCACTACAAGTCGGCGGCCGCCGTGGGAGTGGGCGCGGCGGGCGCCGGGGAGCTGGCCCCCGCCCGGTCGAGCGGCAAGGACTCCGACTGGGGCTACTCGTGGATCCCGGTGGTCGGCCCGCTGGTCGGCGGCGCTCTTGCCGGTCTGCTCTCTCAGGTCGTGTTCTAGAAAGGACATTTGATGACTCAGTACGTACTCGCCGTCGACCAGGGCACGACCAGCACGCGGGCGATCATCTTCGATCACGCCGGCACGATCGTCTCGGTAGGACAGAAGGAGCACGAGCAGATCTTCCCGCGGGCCGGCTGGGTCGAGCACGACCCGCTGGAGATCACCGCCAACACGCGGCACGTGATCGGGCAGGCGCTGGCTAAGGCCGATCTGAACCTCGGCGACCTGGCCGCCGTCGGCATCACCAACCAGCGCGAGACCACCGTGGTGTGGGACCGCGAAACCGGCGAGCCGGTGTGCAACGCCATCGTCTGGCAGGACACCCGCACGCAGGCCATCGTCGAGGAGCTCGGGGCCCTGGGGGGTGGCGCCGAGCGCTACAAGTCGAGGGTCGGCCTGCCGCTGGCGACGTACTTCTCCGGTCCCAAGGTGCGCTGGATACTGGACAATGTGGACGGTGCAAGGCAGCGCGCGGAGAACGGGGACCTGCTGTTCGGCAACACCGACACCTGGACCCTGTGGAACCTCACCGGCGGGCCCAACGGCGGGGTGCACGCCACCGACGTGACCAACGCGTCGCGGACCATGCTGATGGACCTGGACACGCTGTCCTGGGACGCCGACATCGCCGCGGAGATGGGCATCCCGATGTCGATGCTGCCGGAGATCCGGTCGTCGTCGGAGACCTACGGCGCCGGCGGGCCGAGCGGCGTGCTCAAGGGCGTCCCGATCGCCGGGATCCTCGGCGACCAGCAGGCCGCGACGTTCGGCCAGGTGTGCTACGAGGTCGGCACCGCGAAGAACACCTACGGCACCGGCAACTTCATGCTGCTCAACACCGGCGAGGAGAAGGTCGCCAGCGAGAACGGCCTGCTGACCACGGTGTGCTACAAGATCGGTGAGGCCAAGCCGGTCTACGCGCTCGAGGGCTCCATCGCGATCACCGGTGCGCTGGTGCAGTGGCTGCGGGACAACCTCGGGATCATCGGGTCCGCGCCGGAGATCGAGACCCTGGCCAGGGGCGTGCCGGACAACGGCGGGGCCTACTTCGTGCCGGCGTTCTCCGGGCTGTTCGCCCCGTACTGGCGGGCCGACGCGCGCGGCGCGCTCGTCGGGCTCACCCGGTTCGTCAACAAGCAGCACATCGCCCGCGCGGTGCTGGAGGCGACCGCGTTCCAGACCCGCGAGGTGCTCGACGCGATGAACGCCGACTCCGGGGTCTCGCTCACCGGGCTGAAGGTCGACGGCGGCATGGTGCAAAACGAGCTGCTCATGCAGTTCCAGGCCGACATCCTCAACGTTCCCGTGGTGCGGCCCAAGGTTGCCGAGACCACGGCGCTCGGCGCGGCCTACGCGGCCGGGCTCGCGGTTGGCTACTGGGACGGCCTCGACGACCTGCGCGCGAACTGGGCCGAGGACAAGCGCTGGGAGCCGCAGCTCGACGCCGATGAGCGGGAACGGATCTACCGCAACTGGAAGAAGGCGGTCACCAAGTCCTTCGACTGGGTCGACGCCGACGTCCGATAGGGAGTGTGGATGTCCGCACGGCTGGATCCCGCCTACCGCGCGGCGGCGGTGCGATCCCTTGCCGAGACCGAGTTCGACGTGCTCGTCGTGGGCGGCGGCGTGGTGGGAGCCGGCGCCGCCCTCGACACGGCCGCGCGTGGCCTGTCGGTCGCGCTGGTCGAGGCGCGGGACTTGGCGTCGGGCACGTCGAGCCGGTCGAGCAAGCTGATCCACGGTGGGCTGCGCTACCTGGAGCAGGGCGACTTCGGCCTGGTGCGCGAGGCGCTGCGGGAGCGCCGCCTGCTGCTGCACCGCCTGGCCCCGCACCTGGTGAAGCCGGTGCCCTTCCTGTACCCGCTGCGCCACCGCGGATGGGAACGCGCCTACGTCGGCGCGGGCGTGCTGCTCTACGACAGCATCGGCGGCGCTCGGGCGCTGCCGATGCACCGGCACCTGTCCCGGCAGAAGGCGCTCGAGCTGGCACCCGCGCTGCGCCCGGACGGGCTCACCGGCGCCGTGAGCTACTTCGACGCTCAGGTCGACGACGCCCGCCTCACCGTGTTGATCGGCCGCACCGCCGCCCAGCACGGTGCGGTGGTGCTCACCCGCGCTCGGGCAGTCTCCCTCGTGCGCGACGGACGCGCGGTCGTCGGAGCTCGTGTCGTGGATCTGTTGTCTGGCAAGGAGTACCTTGTCCGGGCGCGTCGGGTGATCAGCGCGACCGGGGTGTGGACCGGGGAACTGTTGGCTGCCGACGAGGCGCCGTTCCACGTCCAGATGTCCAAGGGTGTGCACATCCTGGTGCCGCGCGAACGCATCCGGTTCGACATCGGGTTGGTCACCCGCACCGAGAAGAGCGTCCTGTTCGTCATCCCGTGGCGCCGGTACTGGATCATCGGCACCACCGACACGCCGTGGTCGGCCGACCGGTCGCGGCCCACCGCCACCCGGGAGGACATCGACTACCTGCTCGACCACGTCAACGACTGGCTGACCGACCCGCTGACCACCGACGACATCGTCGGCGTCTACGCCGGGCTCCGCCCGCTGCTCGCCGGCCGGTCAACCGAGACCACCAAGCTCTCCCGCGAGCACGCCGTCGCCGAGCCCGTCCCGGGCTTCTTCGTCGTCGCCGGCGGCAAGTACACGACCTACCGGGTCATGGCCGCCGACGTCGTCGACGCCGCCACCCGCGGCCTCGGCCGGGCCGTCGCGCCGTCGCTGACCAGGCACCTGCCCATCCACGGCGCGGTGGGCTACCGCGAGCTCTGGGCAGACCGGGAGCAGCTCGCGGCGCGCGCCGGGCTGCCGGTGTCCACTGTGGAGCAACTGCTCGACCGCTACGGCTCGGCCACCACCAACCTGCTGTCGATGATCCAGCGCAACCGGAGCCTGGCCGAGCCGCTCACCGCCGCCGACGGATACCTTGCCGTCGAGGTCGTCTACGCCGTCACCCACGAGGGCGCCCTCGACCTCGACGACGTCCTGTCCCGCCGAACCCGGATCTCCATCGAGTACCCCGACCGCGGCCTCGCCGCCGCCGACGAGGTCGCCGGCCTCGTCGCCCCCCACCTCGGCTGGGACCCGGTCACCCGCCAGGCCGCCGTCGACGCCTACCGCGACCAGACCCGCACCGAGCTGGCCTACGCCAGGGTCTGATCCGGTCTGTTGTGGACAAAGGTGCACTCGAGCCGGCCGAGGGCGCCGTTGACGATCGGCATGTAGGCTGCGTGCCCGCACTCGATGTCGCCGGCACACCCGACGACGGCGCGGTGACACCCACCCGGTCACCGGGCTTGAGCGGAGCGGGGTATCTGATGGCTAGGCTCATCACATGTTCCTTGAACGCTTCCTCGCGGTCGACACTACTGCCCTGTGTGATGTGGACAAGACGATACGGGTGATGTCGAGCGCTATTCGGGCCCGGTCGGCCGGGAAGCGGATTGTCGGGCCGGCTTTCACGGTGCGGTGTGGGACGGATTTCCTTGCCGTGCTGCGGGCCGTCGAGTCGGCCTCGCCGGGGGATGTCGTGGTGGTGGACGGTGGTGGGCGGGAGATCGCGCTGGCCGGCGAGTTGTTCGCGCGGGGTGCCCTTCGGCGCCGGCTGGGCGGAATCATCGTCGACGGCGGATACCGCGACATCGGCTATGTGGCGACCTGCGAGCTTCCCGTTTACAGCCGTTTCGTCACTCCTATGGCGGGTACGGCGAAAGAGCTCGGCGAACTTCAGGTGCCGATCACCTGCGGTGGTGTTGCGGTGAATCCGGGCGACATCGTGCTGGCCGACGAGGAGGGCATTGTCGTCGTCGAGCCCGCTCGAATCGACGCGCTGCTGGATTCGGCTGCGGCGGTCAAGGCGGCAGAGGCGAGGCTCATCGAGCGGCTGGACGCCGGTGGGACGCTCAGCGACGGTCTCAACCTCGCCGAGCACGTCGACGCGCTGAGCCGGGGTGCGGCGTCGTCGCTGGCCTTCACGGGATGATCTGCCGCGCGGCGGTGGCCGGACATCACCGGCCAGTGTGCCCGCGGCCTCAACCGGGGGCGGCCCGGATATCGGCCAGCTGGCCGATCTTCCGCCGGTCCGGCCGCGACATCGTGGAACCACGACACCGGACGGAAACGGAGGACATCATGACGAACGACCAGGACAACCAGGTGGCGGCGCTCACCCCGCACCCCGCGCTCAGGAAGCTGGACCGGTGGGTCGGCACGTGGACGATGGCGGGCAACCTGCTCGGCTCCGACGAGAAGACGATCAAGGGGCAGGCGACCTTCCGGTGGCTGCCCGGCGGGTTCTTCATGGAGCAGCACGTGACGCTGGACTTCGCCGGGTTCGCCCAGATCGACGGCCTCGAGCTGATCAGCTACGACCCGGAGACCGACACCTTCCCGTCCACGGTGTACTCGAACCTGTCGCCGCAGCCCCTGCCGTACACGTGGAAGATCGACGGCGACGAGGTGACGATCACCGTGAGGTACGGCCCCATGGACGCGACCTTCACCGGGAGGTGGAGCGCGGACGGCGAGACGTTCAGCGGAGGCTGGCGGCCGAACCCGGGCGCCGACGAGTCGGTGAACGTTCCGTACGACATCAGCGGCGGCCGCGCCTGAGCCCGAGGTCCGGCACCCGATTTGTTTGACCGTTGGACAAATCGGTCGAGGCGACAGCGTGGTCATCGGAGAGCTGTCCACTCTTGTCTCGTCGCGTTACGCCATTCGGCCCTTAACTTTCGCTCATGGGATGCATAAGTTCGACTCACTCAATCGGAACAGCAGCAGGAACCGGTTGAAGGCGAGGGCAGCGTGGCACAGGATCTCCAGGTAGGGGCGGCACGAGCGCGCCCACCGTCGGCTATGGCGTTCGAGCCGCCCTGACCGCGGCGCCGCTGATGAGCATCACATGAACCGGCGCCGCTCCCCATCTCGTCGCCGTCTCCAGGCTGCACGGCATTGAGACGCCCCCTCTCCCTGAGCCGAATGGAGATCACGATGGACCAGCACGTGTCCCGCCGATCCGTGCTCGCCGGCGCCGCGGCGGGTCTGGCCGTGCCGGCCGCCGTGACCGTCGGCGCCGCGCCGCTCGCGGCGGCCCCGGTCGCCGCGACCATGGCCGAGGGCGTGACCCGGCGGATCACCCTGTACGCCGAGGCGCTGCCGGGCGGGCTGTTCGGCTACGGCCTGGCGCCGGGCCAGGCGACCATCCCCGGGCCGATCCTGGAGATGTACGAGGGGGACATCCTCGAGATCGACCTGGTCAACAACACCGACCAGCGGCTGTCCATCCACCCGCACGGGGTCGACTACTCCGTCGACTCGGATGGCAGCCCGCTCAACAACTCCTTCAACAACCCCGGCCAGACCCGCCGGTACGTCTGGCGCACCAGGGAGATGTCCCCCGCGATCGGCCGGCGCTACCTGCCAGGCAGCGCCGGCTACTGGCACTACCACGACCACGCCATGGGCACCGACCACGGCACCGGCGGGGTCGCGAAGGGGCTCTACGGCGCGCTGATCGTGCGCCGCCGCGGGGACATCCTGCCGGACAAGCAGTTCACCGTCGTGTTCAACGACGGGACGATCAACAACAAGGTGGCGCCGAACACCCCGATGTTCGAGGCCAAGGCGGGCCAGCGGGTGGAGTTCATCTGCATCGGGCACGGCGGCCTGCCGCACACGTTCCACCTGCACGCGCACCGCTGGGTGGACAACCGCACCGGATACCTGGAGAGCCCGGCCGACCCGAGCCACGTGATCGACAACAAGAACCTCGACCCGGGCAGCTCGTTCGGCTTCCAGGTGCTCGCCGGCGAGGGCGTCGGCCCCGGCGCGTGGATGTACCACTGCCACGTTCAGTTCCATTCGGACGGTGGCATGGTCGGCATCTTCTTAGTCCGCAACCCGGACGGCAGCATGCCCGCCGGCGCGCAGGCGAGCATCGATCGTTTCCGCGGCCATACGCATCCCACCGCGAGCCACAACCACGGCTAACCCACGGACCCGCCATGGCTCCCCGACCAACAAAGGAGTGAGGGATGGGGCGAAGATTCTCTACAGGTTCCTACCGGCTTCGAGTGTCCATTGTGGTGAGTGCCACCGCGCTTGCCATGGGCAGTCTGTCCACCCCGGCGACCGCGCAACCGGTGGCGGCCGCGCCGGCCGCGGCGGCATCCGTGCTGGTGTTCCACGGGCCGGTTGCCGATCAGCGTGATCCGGTCGCGCGTGCGGCCGCGACGATCACCGAGCTGGCCGCGGCAAGCGGTCTGTCGACGACCGTGTCGTCCGACCCGGCCGTGTTCACCGCGGCGAACCTCGACACCGTTCGCGGCGTGGTATTCCTGTCCGCGCAGGGCGTGACGCTCACCAGGGACCAGGAAGGCGCGCTGCAGAGCTATATGAAGGGCGGCGGCGGGTTCCTCGGGATCTCCGACGCGGCCAAGGCCCAGATCGACTCCACCTGGTTCACCGGCCTGATCGGCTCCCGGCCGGCCGGCGCGGTGCTCGTCCCCGAGCCGGTGGCGGCCGTCACCGCCAGCGGCGAGAACCCGCCCAACGAGACCAAGGAGAAGTTGGTCGACGGCAACGAGAGCACCAAGTGGCTGACGTTCGCCACGACCGGCTGGGCCGCGCTGCGGCTGACCACGCCGGCCGCGGTCAACGGCTACGCGCTCACCTCGGCCAACGACGCGCCCACCCGGGACCCGAAGGACTGGACCCTGCAGGGCTCGCCGGACGGGACCACCTGGGTCGACCTCGACCGGCGCACCGGCCAGGTCTTCGACGACCGGTTCCAGACCAAGAGGTACGACTTCACCAACACCACCGTCTACCCGCACTACCGGCTCAACATCACGGCGAACTCCGGCTCGACGATCATCCAGCTGGCCGAGCTGAAGCTGTTCACCGGCGCCACGACCCCGCCGCCGGAGCCCCCGATCGCCCGGTCGGTGGTCAACCTCGTCGACCGGCAGCACCCGGCGAACAAGGGACTTCCGCTCAACCTCACCAGAACCGACCGGTGGATCAACTGGGAGCCCAACCCGGTCGGCACCGTGCACACGGTCGCGCAGGTCGAGGAGCGGCATTACAACCCGGGTCAGGGCGCAAACGGGCCGTTCCACCCGGTCTCCTGGTGCCGCGACTACGACGGCGGCCGGTCCTTCTACACCGGCATGGGCGGCGTCGAGGGCAGCTACCGCGACGGCAACTTCCGCAGCCACCTCGCCGGCGCTCTCAAGTGGACGACCGGTCTGGTGCGGGCCGACTGCCAGGCCACGATCGCGGCGAACTACAAGGTCGAGCGGCTGACCGCGGCCAACCAGCCGGGGCAGCTGGACCAGATCGGCGAGCCGCACGGGTTGGCCATCGCCCCGGACGGGGCCGTGTTCTACGTCGGCAAGGCGGCCTGCGCGGGCAACACCGTGCCCCAGCCCAACGACTGGACCAACCCCAACATCGGTCTCGGCTGCGGCACGATTCACCGCTGGGACCCGCACACCAAGCAGGTCAAGCTGCTGACCACGTTGCCGGTCATGGGAAACCGGGGCAGCGGCGGTGAGCTGGTCAAGAACGAGGAGGGCCTGCTCGGCATCGTGCACGACCCGCAGTTCCTGCTCAACGGCTGGATCTACGTGTACTGGATGCCGCACGAGACCGTCGACCGGGTCCGGCACACCGGCAAGCGCACGATCTCGCGGTTCACCTACAGGTTCGCCGACCAGACGATCGACCTGGCGTCCCGCAAGGATCTGCTGCAGTGGGAGGTCCAGACCCACAGCTGCTGCCACGCCGGTGGCGGCATGTCCTTCGACGCCGACGGAAACCTCTACGTCGGCTCCGGGGACAGCAACTCCTCACAGGGGTCCATGGGGTACTCCGGGAACAACTGGACCCAGGAGTTCGCCGGCCTCTCGTTCCAGGACGCGCGCCGCACGGCCGGCAACACCAACGACCTCAACGGCAAGATCATCCGGATCCACCCGGAGCCCGACGGCACCTACACGATTCCCGAGGGCAACCTGTTCCCCGAGGCGCAGGACCCGGGTGACAAGACCCGGCCGGAGATCTACGTGATGGGCGTGCGCAACATCTCCCGGCTGGCCATCGACCCGGTGCACCAGTGGCTGACCGCGGCCTGGGTCGGTCCGGACGCGACCTCGCCGAGCCCGGAGCTCGGCCCGGCGAAGTACGAGCACGCCACCATCATCACCTCGGCGGGCAACCAGGGTTGGCCGTACTGCATGGGCAACCGGCAGCCGTACCGGGACCGCAGCAACACCGACGCCACGGTGCTGACCGGCTGGTACGAATGCGACAACCCGAAGAACACCTCGCCGCGCAACACCGGCCTGGTGGACCTGCCACCGGTCCGGGACAACATGATCTGGTACGCGCCCGACGGCGGCGGCCCGGTCTTCCCGGAACGCCCGGACGGCAGCGGGATCCCGACCTACACCGCGGCCACCGCCACGTACACCCAGCCGTACCTCAAGGGTGGCTGCCAGGCGGTCATGAACGGCCCGACGTACCACCGCTCGCTGGTGAACGTCAACAGCGGCGTGGCGTGGCCGGCGTACTGGGAAGACAAGTGGTTCATCGGCGACGAGTGCAACTCGGCCAACCGGGTCGCGGTCACGGTGGACCCGGCCGGCGTGGCGCAGGCGGCCCCGCCGGCGTTCGCCGAGTCGCTGCGGGCGATCATCCCCGGTGGCGGCGCCGCCGACCGGCTGCAGAGCTGGATGGACGCCAAGTTCGGCCCGGACGGCGCGCTCTACCTGCTCGACTACGGTGGCGGGTTCTTCACGGTGCACGCCAACCAGAAGTTGCTCAGGATCACCTACCAGGGTGGCGCGCCCACCCCGGCGCCCACCGCGTCGTCGGTCTCGTTGCACAACAGGCCGCTGACGGTGGCGTTCACCGGCACGAAGTCCGGCGGCGTGGCGTACCAGTGGGACTTCGGCGACGGCGGCACGTCGACCGAGGCGAACCCGCGGCACACCTACGCCAGGGTCGGCACCTACACCGCCACGCTGACGGTGACCTACGCCGACGGCGAGCGGGCCACCACCCGGACCGAGGTCAGGGTCGGGTGCGCGGTGTCCGACGGCAGGGCCACGGTGTGGTTGGGCGACACCGACACCGGCGTCGCCAACAAGCAGGTCGGCCAGGGCTGCACGGTCAACGACCTGATCGATGACGAGAGCCTGTGGACCGATCACGCCGAGTTCGTCAGGCACGTCGCCGCGGGCATCGATCCCCTTGTGGCGTCCGGGATTCTCACGGCACGCGAAGGCGGGACGATCAACCGGGCCGCGTCGGCGTCGCCGATCGGCACGCCCGGCTCCACCGGCTACGAGCCGATCTTCGACGGGAGCGCGGACTCGTTGCGCGGTTGGACACAGGCGCCGTCCGGATCGTTCGCGATCCAGCCGGACGGCTCGCTGCGGTCCCAGGGCGGGCTCGGCATGCTGTGGTACGCGCAGCGCGAGTTCGGCGACTTCTCGCTGCGGCTGCAGTTCCGCGACTCCTCGCCGGAGGGGTTCCGGGCCAACAGCGGTGTGTTCACCAGGTTCCCGGATCCGCGGATCCCGCTGGCCGAGCGGCCACCCGACAGCTGCGGCACGATCGGCAACGCCAGGACGCAGCAGGCCTGGGTGGCGATCTTCTGCGGCCAGGAGATCCAGATCTACGACGGGGACACCGGTGAGCCGCAGAAGACCGGGTCGATCTACAACTTCGATCCGCTCGGGCTCGACCAGGCCGGCGTCACCCCGAAGGGCACCTGGAACAACTACGAGATCAAGGTCGTCGGGCAGCACTACACGATCATCCGTAACGGCGTGGTGATCAACGAGTTCGACAACACCCCCGGGAAGCAGTCGTCCCGGCCGGGTGACCCGCCGACCGATCTGCGGCAGTTCGCCAGCGGCTTCATCGGGCTGCAGAACCACAGCAACAACGATCTGATCGACTTCAGGAACATCCGGGTGCGCAGGCTGTGATGATCCGACGAGTGCTCGCAACCGTTCTGGGCACGGCGCTGGCGGCAGCGCTGGTCGCCGTGCCCAGCTCGGCCCTACCGCAGGCGGTCGTGGCGCAGGTGCTGACCTGGACGGCGAACGACAGCACCACGCGGTACGCCTCCGCGCCGACCACGGCCGTCGCCGGGGAGACGACGATCGTCTTCGAGAACAGCGCGGCGACCGGCAACACCAGCGGCATGCCGCACACGCTGACCTTCGACACCTCGACGCCGGGCTACAACCACGACGTCAACCTGAACATCCTGGCCAACCCGTTCGACGCCAACGGCGGCCGGCACGAGGCGACGGTGACCCTCACCCCGGGCACATACCGGTACTTCTGTGCAATCCCCGGCCACAGCACGATGGTCGGCGAGCTCACCGTCACCTCCGGCGGCGGCGACACCACCCCGCCGACGGTCACGGCCGAGGTCTCCGGCAACCGGGAGCCCGACGGGGACTACCTCGGCAGCGCCACGGTCACCGTCACGGCGTCGGATGCCCAGTCCGGGGTGGCGCTCATCGAGTACGAGGTGGACGACACGGGGTTCCAGCGGTACACCGGGCCGGTCGTGGTGTCCACGCTCGGTGATCACTCGGTGCAGTACCGCGCCACCGACGCGGCCGGCAACGTGTCCCCGGACGGTTCGGTGTCGTTCCGGGTCGTCGAGCCCACACCCGTGGACACCACCCCGCCGGTTGTGTCGGCCGTGGTGACCGGTGATCGGGAGCCCGACGGGGACTACATCGGGTCGGCGCTGGTGACCCTGTCCGCCGAGGACACCGAGTCCGGAGTGGACCGGATCGAGTACTCGCTGGACGGGGCGGCGTTCGTGCGGTACACCGAGCCGGTTCTGGTCAACCAGGTCGGGACGCACATGGTGCACTACCGGGCGCGGGACGTTGCCGGGAACACCTCACCGGAGCGGATGGAGTCGTTCACGGTGGTGGCGCCGCCGGTCGAGGACACCACCCCGCCCACGGTGTCGGCCGTGATCTCCGGCAACCGGGAGCCCGACGGGGACTACATCGGCAGCGCCACGGTCACCATCAGCGCGTCCGACACCGAGTCCGGAGTGGACCGGATCGAGTACTCGCTCGACGGAGCGGCGTTCGTGCGGTACACGGCGCCGGTGGAGGTGACGGCGCTCGGCGCGCACATGGTGCACTACCTGGCGCGGGACGTTGCCGGGAACACCTCGCCGGAGCGGATGGAGTCGTTCACGGTCGTGGCGCCGGATCCCGGCGACACGACGCCGCCGACCGTGTCGGCCGTAGTGTCGGGGACGCGGGACGGCGACGGTAACTACATCGGCAGTGCGACGGTCACCATCACGGCAACGGATGCTCAGTCCGGAGTGGACCGGATCGAATATTCTCGCGACGGCGGCGACTGGACGGACTACACCGAGCCCGTGACCATCGACTCCACCGGCTCCCACACTGTTCAGTATCGGGCGACCGATGTGGCCGGCAACGTGTCGGATGTGGGCACCGTGTCGTTCCGGGTTGTTGAGACTGGGCCTGACGCGTGTCCCGACTCGGACACGCGGAGCATGGTGATCATCGATGGGTACGACACCGGGGTGGCCAATGTGGACACCGGGAACGGCTGCACCATCAACGACCTGATCGACGAGGACGGCACGTACGCCGATCATGCCGGCTTCGTCAGGCACGTCGACTCGGTCACCGACGAGCTGGTGGCCGGCGGAACTCTCACCCTCAGGGACAAGGGCAGCATCGTGCGCGCGGCGGCCCGCTCGGACATCGGCAACTAGCAAGGGAGAGCAGCAAATGAACAGACAGACCACCGTCGCGCTCGCCGCGAGCGCCCTGACCGCGCTGTCCATGGCGCTGGCCGCCTCCACCGCGGATGCCGATCTCGTCACGCACTGCATCGGCTCCGGCGGGGCGGTGACCGTGCCCGGCGATCTGTTCGTGCCCCCGAACGAGTCCTGCACGCTCGACGGCACCACGGTCACCGGCAACGTGCGGGTGGCGGCGGGGGCCGACCTCGTGGTCACCGGCGGCCGGTTCAACCACGACGTGCAGATCGACGCCGACGGCTACTTCGACGCCCGGAGCACCACGATCGACGGCCAGGTCACGCTGGCGCCCGGCGGCTTCGGCATCTTCATGCGGGACACCGCGGCCGCCGGCGTGACGGTCCAGCCGAAGGGCGCCGCCACCATCGAGGGCTTCCTGTTCCTCGAGCACGTCCGGGTGTCCGGGAACGTGGCGTCCTCGGTGGGCGAGGTCCTCGTGGACGCCGGCAGCGAGATCACCGGCAACCTCGGCACCACCGGCGCCTACTACACCGACGTCCACGATTCCTTTGTGGACGGAACGCTGTCCGTCGCGGGCAACGCGACCGGCAGCGTGGTGTGCGGCGGTGCGGTCCAGGGCGCGGCGACGTTCAGCGGCAACGGCGGCGGGGTCCAGCTCGGCCCGAACGGCGCCCTCGACAGCTGCGCCTCCGGCGGCTACTGGGGCCGGAACGTCAGCATCGCCGACACGACCGGCCCGATCCGGGTCGACGACAACATCGTCAACGGCCAGCTGCAGTTCACCGCGAACAACCCGGTGGCCGTGGTGGCGCCGACCAACCGGATCCGCGGCGGCATCACCGGTGACTGGCAGCCACCGGCCGCGGCGGCCGCGCTGGCCGCCCCGAGCCGCGAGCGCGCGGCGCCGCAGCGGATCGAGCAGCGGCGGGCGGGGGCGACGAAGTCGGCCGCCAAGGCAGGAAAAGCTCAACTCTGAACGGGGGAGCCCGAGGCGCCGGTCGCGGATGGCCATCCCGACCGGCGTCTCGGTGTGATCACTCACCGTTACTCCGCCGAGACCTGAGCGAAACCATCCCGTGAACTGATCACTGGTTCCGTACGTATCCGCTTGTGTGCGACATTCCGTGGACGCGGGTCTGTTCCAGCAGACCGCACACAGCCCGTCCTACTTCGAGCTGGCCAGACGGCTCGGCGACGGCGGCCGGCAGCTGGTCGACTTCTGCATCCCGTGCAACCCGTACTTCCCGACACCGGAGATGTTCGACGAGCTGAGCCGCAACCTCGAGGCGGTGCTCAAGTTCTACCCGAGTGACGCCGACACGATCGCCGCGCAGCTGGCCAGGGTGCTCGGCCTCAACCCGGCCACGATGGCGATGTCCAACGGCTCCACCGAGCTGATCACGTGGATGGATCACCTGTGGTTCACCGAGAGCGTGGCCATCCCGATCCCCACCTTCGGCCGCTGGACCGACCAGCCCATGGAGACCGGCAAGCGGGTCGACATGTTCCCGCTGCGGGAGATCGACGGCTTCCGCCTCAACGTCGATCACTACCTGCGGTTCATCCGGGCCCGCCGGTCGAAGGTCGCCGTGCTGTGCAACCCGAACAACCCCGACGGCGGCTACCTGCCCCGCCGGGAGGTCATCCGGTTCATGGACGAGCTCGCCGACCTCGACCTGGTGGTGATCGACGAGTCGTTCATCGACTTCGTGGACGCCGAGCGCGACCCGTCGGTGGCGATGGACGCCGCGATCCGCCCCAACGTCGTCGTGCTCAAGAGCCTCGGCAAGAACTTCGGCCTGCACGGCATCCGGTTCGGCTACCTGGTGGCCAACCCCGGCCTCGCCGGCACGATGCGCCGGACCCTGCCCAAGTGGAACCTCAACTCCCTGGCCGAGACCGTGGTGTACATGCTCGCCGAGCACGGCGCGGAGTACCGCGAGAGCCTGCGCCTGCTGGCCCGCGACCGCTACACGATGGGCATGCACCTCGCCCAGCTCCCCGAGCTGACCGTGTACTCCTCGCAGGCCAACTTCCTGCTGGTGAAGCTGTCCGCGGCGATCGACGGCACCGAGCTGCGCGACTACCTGATCTCCCGCCACCAGCTGTTCATCCGCGAGTGCGGCAACAAGCTGGGCATGTCCAACCGGTTCGTCCGCCTCGTCGTCCGGCCCCAGCAGGACGTCGCCCGCCTGGTCTCGGCCATGCACGCCTACAGCCACCCGCAGTGGGAGGACGAGCTCGCGCTGCGCCGCAACGCGGCCAGGAGCGCTTAAGCGGCCCGGTGCCGGCGGCTGGGCGCTCCGGCGGTCGGCTCGCGGAACAGGTTGTCGTACGAGATCGGCTCGCCGACGCGTGGGTTGTCCTGATCGTGCGCGGTCGGGGTGGGCGGGTGGCTGAACAGGGTTCGGCGCTTGTCCGCCGTGTCTGTCTTCGGTGTGTTCGTACTGATGATGAACCGTCCTTTCTGGACAGTCGAGGTGTGGCTCCGAGTGGCCCTCAGGCGCCCTTGAGTGCGAGTGCCGCGAGCAGTTCACGTCCGCTCTGGGCGTTGCGCGGCTCGCACAGCACGTCGTACTGGCGGGCCACCAGCTGGCTGTGAGAAACGAAGTCGCGCTCTCCCCTGGTGGCAGCGTACCGCAACGCGGCGGAGGCGACACCGAAACCGATGCCGGTGATCAGGCCGATCAGGATCGGGAACAGGCCGGCGCCGATCGTGAACAGGCTCAGCAGCAGGCCGACGAACAGGCCCAGCCAGGCACCGGAGATCGCGCCGGAGCGCAGCACCCGGCCCCAGGTCAGCCGCCCGTCCACGCGCTCGACGAGCATCGGCTCGACGCCGACGATCGTGACGCCGCGCACCGGGAACCCGCTGTCGGCGAGGTGGTCCACGGCGCGCTGGGCGTCCCGGTAGGTGTCGTAGGAGCCGATCGGCCAGCCCTCCGGCGGCGTCGGCAGGTTCATGGTCGACGGACCGGGCGTGAATGCGGTGGTCATGGGTCGCACCTCCGTGGTTCTCATACCCGTACAACACGGGCACGGCCCGCGTCGGTGCCGGACGCCGGATACTCACAGCCGATTCTCAGCCGAACCTCACGTGGGCGGCCGAGACGCGTCCCCGCCGGGCAGGTCGTCGATCGTTCCGTCGATGATCTGTGCGGCGACCTCGCCAAGGCGGGTGTTGTGGCTGCGCGCGTAGGAGCGCATTGCCCGGAATGCCTGGTCCATGGGAAGACCGGTGCGCTCGGCGAGCATTCCCTTGGCCTGTTCGAGCCGGATCCGGCTGGTCAGCGCGGCCTGCAGCTGGGTGGCGAGCAGCTCGCGGGCCGCGATGGCGCGTTCCTGCAGCAGGCCGACGGTGGCCACGTGGGCCATGGCCTGGCCCAGCCGCAGATCCGCCTCGGCAAGGGGTTCCTGGTCGACCCGGAAGATGGTGAGCGCTCCGATCGTCTCGCTGCGCAGCCGCATCGGAAGCGCCTGTGCGCAGGCGAAACCCAGCTCGAGGAGCCGCTCGGTGAAGACCGGCCACGACCGGCGCATGGCCGGCAGATCCGGGCGCGCCACCGGCCGTCCGGACCGGAAGCAGTCCAGGCAGGGGCCTTCGTTGCGCTGCAGCTGGTACAGCTCGAGCAGGTGAGCCTCCTCCGTGGAGGACGCCATCACCTGCAACCCGCCCCGCTGGTCGGCCAGCATGATCGCCGCGGCGCTGACGTCGAGCAACTCGACGCTGCGGATGGCCAGCGTGTGCAGGAAGTCGATGACGTCGAAATCGGCCACGAGCGTGTCGGCCAGATCGACGAACGTCGTCGCGATGAGTTGCTCTCGGGTCGTCATGGCTCACTGTCTCTCGCCGCCGGACGCGCTGTCGTCGAAGCGCAGTCGCCGGTTGACCACATCGGCGGCGACGTCGGCCACCGGGCGTCCCCCAGCGTACGCGTGGGCGCGCAGCCGCAGCAGGGCCTCGGCGAGGCCGACGCCGAGCTGGACCGCGATCATGCCGGTGGCCTGGTGGATCTCCGCCCGGCTGTCGATCGGCCCGGCAAGGGCGGGGTGCCCACCGGACCCGTCGGTGTCCTGCAGGTGCAGGACCACGACGGTGGCCGCGTCGGCGAAGGCGAGCGCGTCGGCCAACTCGGCCGTCTCGAGCTGCCCGGGAGTGTCCCGGTACAGGTCGAGGACGCCGACCCGGATGGCGCCGACCTGCAGCGGGAAGGCGAAGATCGCGCTGATGCGGGCGTCGAGCGCGGCCGCCGCGAAGCCCGGCCAGCGCGCCGGCCCGGTGGCCAGGAGGTCGGGTTGCAGGACCGGGCGGCCGCTGCGCGAGGCCTCGACGCACGGGCCCTCACCGAGGGCGAACTGCAGTTCCTCCAGATGGCGGGCCCGTCCGTCGGTGGCCGCGAGCACGACCCCGCTCGGCCCGTCGTCGGTCATCAGCGCCACTCCGACGCCACTGACCGGTAACGCCGACAGGCAGCGCACGGACAACCGCACCGGCAAGGACGCGTCCTGCCCGCCGTCCGCGACGACCAGCGACAGGATCTCGCTGACCCGGGCGTCGTGCACCATGGTCACTCCCGGCGGACACATCGATCGGCCGACATCGCCGGGGTCCGGGGCCTGTGCCTCGCCACGTTACCCCCGGTGATGCGAACGGCAGGTTTGTGCCGTCGTCGGACAGTCAATCCTGGTGACGAGTCACCCCAGACCCCGGTGGCGATCATCACCACAGCCCCGGAGGCAGCACTGTGACCGCCACTGTCCAACATTCCGCCCCGACGTCGTCAAGCGGTCCCGAGCCGATGGTGTCGGGAGAGCAATCCGCAGGCCACGCCGCGCTGGTCAAGGTCTTCGCGATCGTTCCGCTGCTGGCTCTTGTCGCGGCCGTGCCGATCGCCTGGGGGTGGGGGCTTGGTTGGGTCGACGTCGGTCTTGCCCTGTTCTTCTACACGCTGACCGCGCTGGGCGTGACCGTCGGCTTCCACCGCTACCTGACCCACGGTGCGTTCAAGGCCAACCGCGGTCTGCGGATCGCCCTCGCCGCGACCGGCAGCATGGCCATGCAGGGACCGGTCATCGGCTGGGTGGCCGACCACCGCCGCCACCACGCCTACGCGGACAAGGAGGGTGACCCGCACTCACCCTGGCTGTTCGGCACCGGTCCGGTGGCGCTGGCCAAGGGATTCTGGCACGCCCACATGGGCTGGCTGTTCAACCGCGAGCAGACCAACCAACGCCGCTTCGCTCCCGACCTGCTCGCCGACCCCGACATCCGGCGCATCGACCGGCTGTTCCCGGTGCTCAGCACCGTCACCCTGCTCGCCCCGGCCGTGCTCGGCGGGCTCATCACCATGTCCTTGTGGGGCGCGCTGACCGCGTTCTTCTGGGCCAGCCTGGTCCGGGTCGCGCTGCTGCACCACGTGACCTGGTCGGTCAACTCGATCTGCCACATGATCGGCGACCGGCCCTTCGACGCCCGCGACAGGTCCGCCAACTTCTGGCCGCTTGCCATCGCCTCCATGGGCGAGTCCTGGCACAACTCCCACCACGCCGACCCCACCTGCGCCCGGCACGGTGTCCAACGTGGACAGATCGACGTCTCGGCGCGGATCATCTGGATCCTTGAGAAGCTCGGCTGGGCCACCCGGGTCCGCTGGCCGCGACCCGAGCGCCTGGCCCGCAAGCTCAAGGCACCGGCGCCGGAACCCGCGGCGTAGGAGCATCCCCCTGGCGGGCGCGTGTAGCGTGGGGGTATCCGGACACGGTGACATTCCGTTTCGAAGTGCCAGCCACGCCGGCAATCCAGAAAACGGGGTCATGACATCCGTCCTTCATCGCGCCCGCGCCGGCTCATGATCGGCTCGAACGGCTGACCAGATGCGAAATCCGAGGGTCACCGCGATCCTGACCGCGATCACCGACGTCCGGGTCCGGCGCTCCGCCCTGCCGGTCCGGCTGTGCGCCGAATGCCTGTCGGCACTGCCGGTCACCGGTGTCGCCATGACGCTGACGACCGCCGGCGGGAGGGTGCTGGCGGCCACGGACCCGCGGTGCCGCGCGGTGGACGAGCTGCAGCTCGCCCTCGGCGAGGGCCCCGGTCTCGAGGCCTCGGCCACCGGCCGGCCGGTGCTCCACCCCGAGCTGGCGATGACCGGCCCGAGCCGCTGGCCGAAGTTCTGCAAGACCGTGCTGCCCATCGGCGTCCGTTCCCTCTTCGCCTTCCCGCTGGGCGTCGGTCCGCACCGCCTCGGATTCCTTGGCCTGTACCGGGACACCCTCGGGCGGCTCACCCGACCCGAGCTGGTCGACGCCCTCAACTTCGCCGACGCCGCCAGCGTCGTGCTCCAGCACCTGCAGGACCACTCCCAGCTCCACGGTGAGCGGCCACCCGTGCGGTGACCCGGCGGTGATCGTGGCCGGCGCAAGCCAAGCTCAATGGCCGTCCCGGATCCTGGATTCGGCGATTGGCGGGGTGGGTATCCGGCCGGCAGACGATCGTCGAGTCGGGGTGGTGGGCATGGGTCGGGATGCGCGGGCGACCGCGGGGCGGTTGGTGACGCTGGCGCGCGCGGGGGAGTGGGATGCGGTGCGGGGGTCGCTGAGCCTGCTGGCGTATGCCGGGGGTGGGCCGCAGGAGCGGCTGCGGCACATCGTGGGGGAGTTGGTCGAGGCGAGCGCGTCGATGGTGATGTGGCGGGCCGCGGGAATGGGGTTGAGCGGGACGTTCAGCGCGGACTTACGGCGCGCCGACGAGTCGTTGATCGACATCGACGGGGTCGACCCGCCGGTGCGCGCGTTGATCCGGGCGATGCTGGCCGCGGTGAACGGCTGCCCGGAGGACGCGGCCGATCAGGTGGCGCTGGCGCTGGCCGGGGGTCAGCAGGCCAGCGTGGAGGTGGTCGTGCTGGCGCTCAAGTGGACGGTCAGCGCGCTGGAGTGGTGTGCCGACGAGGCGCGGCCGGAGTGGCTGGACCGCCAGGCGAGCTGAGCTGGTGGACACGGACAGCGACCGATCGGACACGAAACGTCGGAGCGGGAAGAATTCCCGGTGCAAGATCAGCCACCGCGCGGTTCGCGGCTTAGCATGAGCGGACCAACCTAGTGTGCGAGGTGTGGTGTGGCGGCGGCGGCAGCGGCGGAGCCCGGGTTACCCCCGGGTGAGCGAATTCGGTTGTACCGGCGACGAGTCGGGCTGACCCAGGAGCAGTGCGCGCAGCTGAAGGGCTGCACGGTCTCGGCGTGGCGCAAGTGGGAGTCCGGCGAGCGGCAGGTGGCCTCGTTCTCGGACTGGATCGAGATCGCGCGGATCCTGCGGGTGCGGGACCTGTACAAGCTGACCGGGCTTCCGGTGGGGGAGCTGCCCGAGGAGCCGACCGAGCACGACACGGTGCCGGCGATCCGGGCGGCGATGGTGTCGTTCAACCCGGTGCTGACCGACGAGCCGAACGTGCGGCGGCTCGGCGAGGCGGTGGAGACGGCCTGGGACATCTGGCAGGACCGGCGGCCGTTCACCCAGCTTGGCACGATGCTGCCCGGGTTGATCACCGAGGTGCGGGCCACGATTCCCGTCGTGGACGGGCCGGACCGGGACCAGCTGCTGCGCACGGCCTCGATGCTGTACTTCCTGACCCGGGCGTTCACCAAGCGGGTCGGCGCGCACGACGTGTCGCTGCTGGCCGCGGACCGGGCGATGGCCGCGGCGATCAAGGCCGACGATCTGGACTACCGGGCGGCGGCGGCGTGGAACGTCGGGATGATCCTGGCCGAGCAGGGGCACACCGAGGAGGTCGCCGAGCTGGCCAGGGACGCCGCCGCGATGCTGGAGCCGACGCTGCCGTCGGCCCCGCTGGAGCGGATGAGCATCTTCGGCGCCCTGCATCTGTTGCGCGCCATGCAGTTCGCGCGGTTGGGCGACGAGCACGGGGTGGTGCAGGCGTTGGAGATCGCCGACCGGGCGGCGGCGAAGGTCGGCGACCTCCGCAACGACTTCCGCACGGTGTTCGGCCCGACCAACGTCGGCATCTACCGGGTGTGGCTGGCGGTGGAGCTGTCCAAGCCCGGCGAGGCGATCCGCGCCGCGCAGCAGTGCGACGTCACCGCGCTGCCCAGCGTGGAGCGGCGGTTCTCCTATTTCGTCGAGCTGGCAAGGGCCTACAGCGTGCGCGGCGAGGACGTCGCCGCGGTCCACATGCTGCTGCGGGCCGAGCGCGAGTCGGCCGAGGAGCTGCGGTTCAACGTGGACGTCCGGGCGATGGTGCGCGAGCAGCTGCGCCGGGAGAACTCGTTGACCCGCACGGAGCTTCGGCCGCTGGCGGATCGCATGGGAGTGCTCAGCTACTGAGGCGGTGTCGGGGGTGCCGAGTCCGCGGCTGGAGCCGCTCGAGCTGACCGAGGCCGAACGCCGGACGCTGCGGGACTGGGCGCGGGACGGTGCGGGTCCGCTGGCGGTGCGGGCCGCGATCGTGCTGGCGTGCGGGACGAGCGCGAAGTCCAACACCGCGGTCGCGGCCGAGCTCGGGGTGTCCCGCGACATGGTGCGCACCTGGCGTTCGCGGTTCCTGCGGCGCCGGCTCGCCGGGCTGGCCGACGAGCCCCGGCCGGGGCGCCCGCGCACGATCACCGATGATCAGATCGAGCTGGTCATCCTGACCACGCTGCGCCGGCCGCCGCCGAATGGCGACCCCCATTGGTCCACCCGGTCGATGGCGACGCTATCGGGATTGTCCCAATCGGCGATATCCCGAATCTGGCGGGCCGCCGGGCTCAAGCCGCACCTGCCGGAGACCTGGACGCTGACCACCGATCCGGAGTTCGTCGAGCGGGTCCGGGACGTGGTGGGCCTTTTCCTGGCTCCGCCGGACGCCGGGGACGCGGTGGGAAGGCGGTGGGCGGGTCAGAACGTGCTGGCGCTGTGCGTCGAGAAGCCGACTCCGGCGCGGGCGACCGGCCCGGCGGATCCGTTCCGGTCGGTCCCGCCGACAATGGCCGGCTCGTTTCCGGCGCTGGATATCCCGGCCAGCTTGGCGATCGCCGATCCGCACGAGGAGCTCCTGCGTTTTCTGCAGACCGTCGACGCGGCGGTGCCGGCCGAGCTGGAACTGCACCTGATCTGCGACAATGACGCCATTCACCGGTTGCCGGCGGCAAAGAAATGGCTGTCGCGGCGGTCCCGCTTCCAGGTACATTTCATCTCGGCCGGCGCCTCCTGGCTCAACCTGGTGCAGCGCTGGCTGGCCCGGCTCGCCGATCGCGGCGCCGTCGAGACCGCCGTCCGCCGGTGGATCGACACCCGGGACGCCGACCCGAAGCCGTTCCTGTGGACAAGGACCGCGGACGAGATCCTGTCCGCCCTGGCCACCCCGCTGCGGCCGGACTAATGACTCACACTCCTAGTAGCTGCCACGTAGGGGGTCAGCGCCACGTCGGGTGGCGCACTGTCGTACCACCGGTCGTGTCAGTTACCGACAAGTAGCATGTTTAGGTTAATCACCGTCGATCATCGGGTGGGATCGGTGATCGGCACCGGATCCGTCAAGGAAAGTGGGCGATCGGCATCGAGTGGGTGACGGTGCCGATCGCCTGTCTCTCTAATACCACGGGCGGATTCGGTGGCGGTATCTCCTGGCGCTCGGGGCTGAACGGGATTGGAGACCGTGATGCCGATCACCAGCGAACCGAATGCTCGCGCGCCCGTTCCGCGATGGTGGCGGCGTGGCCGTGGAAAGCTCGGCCTGGCACCGGGAATCGAGCAACACGTCGGCGGGCTCTTGCCAATGCCCGCACTGTCGGGCATCCCGGTGGGCGACGAAGAACCGCCCCAACCGGCGCTTGACGCACCACGCTGAATCCCCGTCATCCACAGTAGACAATTCATAACTCTCGCCCGCGTCGTTTTCGGGCGGAGCTGAGTCGTCGCGCGCAACTGTCCGGACTAGACCATGCGGAAAGAAGGCCACGCAATGACCACCGGCGGCTACTCGAGACGGGGCTTCCTGCGGGATGTCGTTCTGGTCAGCGGCGGCGCGCTGGTGCTGGGGGCGTGCACCTCGACGCCGGTCGCCCAAACGGGAGCGTCGGCCGGTCGCGGCGGCCGCGCGATGGCCGGCCTGCCCGATGTGCAGGGCGCCGAGCTGATCATCGATCCGGCCAGGTTCCCCAAGACGTTCCGGGAGGCGCCCGAGCTCGCCAAGCTCGTCGCCGACGGCAAGCTCCCGCCGGTCGCCGAGCGCGTCGGGGCCGAGCCGCTGGTGCTCAAGCCGGTGGAGGGCGTCGGTCGCTACGGCGGCCAGATCCGCCGCGGGTTCGTCGGGCAGGGCGACTGGCAGAACGCCGTCCGGTTCTGCTCCGGTCCGGACAGCCTGCTGTACTGGGACTACAAGTTCGAGAACGTGGTGCCCAACATCGCCCGCGCCTTCGAGCTCAGCGACAACGACACGGTGCTCACCCTGCACCTGCGCAAGGGCATGCGCTGGTCCGACGGGCACCCCTTCACCGCCGACGACATCGTGTTCTGGCGCGAGGACGTGAGCCTGACCGCCGAGCTGGGCTCCGGCTCGTCGTCGATGCGCATCGGCGGCGAGCAGATCAGGGTGGAGAAGGTCGACGACCTGACCGTGCGGTTCGTGTCGAAGGTGCCCAACCCGCTGCTGCCGGAGCGGTTGGCCGGGTGGACCGACGTCGCCGGCATGGTGGCGACCGGGCACCTCGGCGGGGGCGGGTTCATGCCGAAGCACTACCTGTCGCAGTTCCACCCGAAGTACTCCTCCGTGGACGCGGCGAACAAGCTGGCCGCCGAGGCCGGGTTCAAGGGGTGGGCGGCGTTCTTCCGCAACCAGGCGTCCTGGCACCGCAACCCGAACCTGCCCACGGTCACGCCCTGGGTGCTCACCCGGCCGATCAGCAACCCGCCATGGGAGTTCGGGCCGAACCCGTACAGCATCTGGGTGGACAACGAGGGAAACCAGCTCCCGTACATCGGCAAGATCACGATGGGCAACATCGAGAACACCGAGGTGCTCGGCCTGCGGGCGGCCGCGGGCGAGTACGACATGCAGGACCGCCACCTCGGCGTGACGAACCTGCCCGTGCTGCTGGAGAACGAGAAGCGCAGCGGCTACACGATTCACCGCGCCCCGTTCACCGAGCTGGACTGCGGGATCCGGGTGAACCTGGCCTACGAGGAGGACAAGGAGCTCGGCGAGCTGATCCGCACCGTCGAGTTCCGCCGGGCGCTGTCGATGGGTATCGACCGGGGCCAGGTCAACGAGGCCTTCTTCCTCGGCACCTGCACCCCGTCGGCGACGATGGCCGCCGAGGGCAGCATCTACGACCCCGGCCCGGAGTGGCGCACGAAGTGGGCGACGCACGATCCGGCGCAGGCGAACTCGCTGCTCGACGGCATCGGGCTGACCGCGAAGGACAGCGCGGGCTACCGGCTGCGCAAGGACGGCAATGGCCGGATTCGCCTTGACTACCAGGCATTCCCCGGCTTCGCCGACTTCATCGGGATCGGCGAGATGATCAAGCGGCAGTGGCAGGCGATCGGCATCGACCTCAACGTGCAGGCCGCCGAGTCCAACCTGCTCATCCAGCGGGCCACCGCCAACCAGCTGATGCTGTCCGGGCAACAGGTCGGCACCGACGACCCGTTCCTCAAGGCGGACACGTTCCTGCCGACGATCACCAACAACTACCCCGGGATGATCGGCATTCCGTACGCCCAGTGGTTCGCCTCCGGCGGCAAGCAGGGCAAGGAGCCGCCGGAGTCGATGAAGCTGCTCAAGGACGCCATGGCCCTCTACGAGAAGGGTCTGTCCGAACCGGACGACGCGGAGCGGGTGCGGATCGGCAAGGAGCTGTACAAGATGCATGCCGACCAGGTGTGGTCGATCGGCATCGTCGGCTTCGGACTGGCGCTCAACGGCGTCTACCTGACCAACAACAACCTGCGCAACGTGCCGGCGCGGGTGGTCAACTCGCTGCACATGAAGAGCATGAACAACACCTATCCGATGACCTTCTTCTACGCGTAGGAGGGGCGGGGACCACAGTGCTTAGCTACATCGGGCGGCGGCTCGCCCTCGGCCTGTTCACGGTCTGGGCGGTCTCGGTGCTGGCCTTCCTGATCATCCAGCTGCCACCGGGAGACTTCGCCACCACCCGGCTGGCCGAGCTCGCCGCGGCCGGCAACCCGTCCGCCGTCTACGAGGCGGAGCGGCTGCGCGCCGAGTACGGCCTCGACCAACCGATCTTCGTCCAGTACTTCACCTGGATCGGTCAGGTCATCCAGGGCAACCTCGGCATGTCCTTCGACTGGAACCGGCCGGTCGCCGACGTCATCGGCGACCGGTTGCTGCTGAGCATGGTGGTCTCCGTCGCCGCGATCATCTTCACCTGGGCGGTGGCGCTGCCGATCGGGGTCTACTCCGCGGTCCGCCGGTACTCGGTCGGCGACTACACCTTCACCTTCCTCGGATTCCTCGGCCTGGCGATCCCGAACTTCCTGCTGGCGCTGATCCTGATGTACCTCGGCTTCGCCGTCTTCGACGCCAACGTGGGCGGCCTGTTCTCCCCGGAGTACGAGAGCGCGCCGTGGAGCTTCGCCAAGGCCTGGGATCTGCTGAAGCACCTGCTGCTGCCGGCGGTCGTGCTCGGCATGACGGGGACCGCGCAGCTGGTCCGCATCATGCGCGCCAACCTGCTCGACGAGTTGAAGAAACCGTACGTGATCACGGCGCGGGCCAAGGGGCTCTCCGAGCGCCGCATGGTCGCCAAGTACCCGGTGCGGGTGGCGCTCAACCCGTTCGCCAGCTCAATCGGCTTCCTGTTCCCGCAGGTCGTCTCCGGCGCGATCGTGGTGTCGATCGTGCTGAGCCTGCCGACCGTCGGCCCGCTGCTGCTGCGGTCGTTGCAGGCCCAGGACATGTTCCTGGCCGGGGCCATCGTGCTGCTGCTCGGGGTGATGACCGTGATCGGCACGTTGATCTCCGACCTGGTGCTCATGTGGCTCGACCCGAGGATCCGACATGCCCGATAACGCCACCCTGACCGCGAGCCAGGACGAGGAGCGGATCTCCGTAGCCAGCCAGCGCCAGCTGATCTGGTGGCGGTTCCGCAAGCACAAGCTGGCCATGGTCGGCGGCATCATCGTGCTGTTCTTCTACTTCGTGGCGCTGTTCGGCGACTTCCTGTCCACATCGGACCCGCTCGCCTCCGAGGGCCAGCGGTCGATGATGCCGCCGCAGTCGGTGCACTTCTTCGACAACGGCAGCTTCTCCCCGCACGTCTACGCGGTGCGCGGCGAGCGCGATCCGATCACGCTGCAGCGGCACTACACGGTGGACCCGAACCAGAAGATCCCGGTCCGGCTGTTCGCCTCCGGCTACGAGTACAAGCTCTTCGGCCTCATTCCCACCAACATCCACCTGATCGGAACGGAGGGGACCCGCGCCGAGGAGTCGCTGTTCCTGTTCGGCACCGACCAGCAGGGCCGCGACATCTACTCGCGGCTGATCCACGCTACCGGCACGTCGATGTTCATCGGCCTGGCCGGGGTGGCGCTGAGCATCATGCTGGGTGTGGTGCTCGGCGGGATCTCCGGCTACTACGGCGGCGCCGTGGACACCGTGATCCAGCGGCTGATCGAGATCCTGCGGTCCATCCCGGTCATTCCACTGTGGATGGGGCTGGCCGCCGCGATGCCGAGGGAGTGGAGCGTCACCCAGGTGTACCTTGCGCTCACGGTCATCCTGTCGATCATCGGCTGGACCGAGCTCGGGCGGGTGGTCCGCGGCCGGATGATGCAGATCCGCGGCGAGGACTTCGTGACCGCGGCCGAGCTGGTGGGCAGCCGGCCCCGCCGGATCATCTTCAAGCACATGGTGCCGCTGTTCGCCAGCCACATCATCGCCGCCACCACGCTGGCGCTGCCGCTGATGATCGTCGCGGAGACGTCGCTGAGCTTCCTCGGGCTCGGGCTGCGCCCGCCGGCGATCTCCTGGGGGACCATGCTGCAGCAGGCCCAGAACGTGCAGGCGGTGGCGCTTTCGCCGTGGATGCTCCTACCGGTGCTCCCGGTGATCGTGGTGATTCTCGCCTTCAATTTCCTTGGTGACGGCCTACGAGATGCGGCGGACCCTTATGACCTCTAGCAACGTTGCTGCCCGCGAGCTGATCAGCCCGCCGCAGGACGAAACCACGCTGCTGTCGGTGCGCGACCTCAAGACGCACTTCTTCGCCGACGAGGGAACCACTCGCGCCGTGGACGGGGTCAGCTTCGACATGGCCGCCGGCAAGACGCTCGGCGTGGTCGGCGAGACCGGCTGCGGCAAGAGCATCACGGCGCGCTCGCTGCTGGGCATCATCTCCCCGCCGGGACGGATCATCGAGGGGGAGATGCTGCTCCGGCGGGACAGCGGCTGGGTGGACCTGGCCAAGCTGCCCCCGAACGGACCGGAGATGCGCGAGGTCCGCGGCGGCGACATCGGCCTGGTGTTCCAGGAGCCGATGAGCTCGTTCAGCCCCGTGCACACCGTCGGCGCCCAGATCATCGAGGCCGTGCGGCTGCACTGCGAGATGTCCAAACAGGACGCCGAGAAGCGGGCCTTGGAGCTGCTCAGGATGGTCGGCATCCCGCGGGCCGAAGGCGTGCTCAACGAGTACTCCTGGCAGCTGTCCGGCGGCCTGCGCCAGCGCGCGATGATCGCCATGGCGCTGGCCGGCCAGCCCAAGCTGCTGATCGCCGACGAGCCGACGACCGCGCTGGACGTCACCACCCAGGCACAGATCCTCGAGCTGATCCGCGGCCTGCAGCGGCAGACCGACATGGCGATCATGCTGATCACCCACGACCTCGGCGTCATCGCGGAGATGGCCGACGAGGTCCTGGTCATCTACCTCGGCCGGGTGGTCGAGAAGGGCCCGGTCGAGGAGATCTTCGCCGCGCCGCGCCACCCGTACACCCGGGCGCTGCTCAACTCGATCCCCAGCGCGCACGCCGTGGCAAGGGGCAAGCTTCCGGTGATCGCCGGCTCGGTGCCGCACCCGTTCAACCGGCCGTCGGGCTGCGCGTTCCACCCGCGCTGCCGGCACGCGGTGGAAGGCCTGTGCGACAAGGCGGAGCCCGGCACCACGGCCATCGCCCCGCGCCACGAGGTGACCTGCCACCTGTACGACGAGGCGGTGTCGCCGGCGTCGGCGATCCCGGTGCCGCTGGCCGAGCTGCGCGTTGCCGAGCCGGTCAAGGCCGAGATCACACCGGCCACAGTGGACCGTACGGACCTGCCGGTGCTCCTCGACGTGCGGAAGCTGACCAAGTTCTTCCCGATCCGGTCCGGTTTCCTCGGCCGGGTGCGGGCCAGGGTCCGCGCGGTGGACGAGGTCTCGTTCGACCTGCGCCAGGGCGAGACCCTCGCCCTGGTCGGCGAGAGCGGCTCCGGCAAGACGACCGCCTCACGCGCCATCCTGCGGGCGCTCGACCCCGACTCCGGCGAGATCCTGTTCCGCAAGTCCGGCGGCGAGACCGTGGATCTGGCCAAGCTGTCCCGAAAGCAGGTCCGCCCGCTGCGCTCCGAGCTGCAGATGATCTTCCAGGACCCGCACTCGTCGCTCAACCCGCGGATGACCGTGCTCGACATCATCGCCGAGCCGTTGCTGGTGAACGGTGTCGGTACCAAGCAGGAGCGCACCGAGCGCGTCGCCGAGTTGCTCAAGCTGGTCGGCCTGCGGCAGGAGTACATGCGGCGGTTCCCGCACGCCTTCAGCGGCGGCCAGCGCCAGCGCATCGGCATCGCGCGGGCCCTGGCGCTGAACCCCCGGCTGGTCGTCGCCGACGAGCCGGTGTCCGCATTGGACGTATCGGTGCAGGCCCAGATCCTCAACCTGCTGCTGGAGTTGCAGGATCGGCTCGGGCTGACCTACCTGTTCGTCTCGCACGACCTCAGCGTGGTCAAGCACATCAGCGACCGGATCGCCGTCATGTACGTCGGCCAGGTCGTCGAGCTCGGCACCCGCGACGAGGTCCTGTTCACCCCCCGCCACCCCTACACGTCGACCCTGCTGGCAGCCGTCCCCCGGCCCGACCCCACCGCCCGGCTCGCGTTCAGCCCGCCCCGCGGCGAGGTCGCCGACCCCACCAACCCACCGAGCGGCTGCTATTTCCACCCCCGCTGCCCGTTCGCCACGGAAGTCTGTCGAGTGGAGCGCCCGGTCTGGCAGGAGATCACTCCCGGCCGCCGTGTTCGCTGCCACCGAGCAGCCGAGCTCGACCTCCCTGGCATCACGATCGGCCAGGCGGGGTAACCGAGGCCGGGGACGATCTGGCAGGGAGATCGCCCCCGGCCCCCCGACTTCCACGCGTCAGTCCGGGCAGGCCCACGACTCGGGTCAACCCCACCAACCCCATAGCTTTTCCGCGCAGGTGCGGCTGGCAAACCGTGACAGACTTACCGCATGAAGGGCTGGGTGCTGGTGACGATCGGCGCGGTGTGCATTCTGATCGGCGGCGTCTGGGCGCTGCAGGGGATGGGGGTGATCGGCGGCAGCTTCATGACGGACTCGCCGACCTGGCTGGTGATCGGCCTCGTGGTCGCGGTCGCCGGCCTGGTCGCGATCATCGTGGGCGCGCGCGGCCTGCGCCGGCCCGCCTGAGCGGACCCGCGAGCAGCGCCCGGCTTCGGTCGTCACCCCAGGTCGACAACGGGTCCACGTAGGGCCGGAGGAGCGCGACCAGCTCCGCGTCGCCCCGGTTGTCGAGCTCGTCCGAGGCGATCTTCCGGGCGATCCCGGCGAGGTAGTCGGCGATCTGCACTCGGGGGTCGTCCCGGGAGTCGACGAACCGCAGGCCGGCCAGCCGGCCGGCCGCGGGGAGCCGCATGATCCGCTCGGGCGACAACCCCGGCTGCTCGTCGTGGACGAGGGACACCGGTGTGCCGTCGGCACTCCAGTAGTCGATGGCCCTGGCGAGGGCCGGGATCATCGGATCCATCGGCGGCGTGGTCGCCGGGTCGTCGAGCAGCAGTGCCCGGAAGGCCTCCACCCGCGGCCTGGCCCGCCGCAGCCGCTCCATGATCTGACGAACCGGGCTCGGAGCGGCGCGCAGCTCGTCGACCGCGCCGAAGAACGAGTCCACAGTGGTCGGCACACCGCGCCGGTTCTTGACCCGCAGCACGGTGTTGAACGAGTCGAGAAACGCCGCCCAACGCTCCCGGCCGAACACAAGCGGCCCGTCGCGATACAGGGTCACGGCCATCTCCCGGTCGCCGTCGAGCAGCTCGACGATCCGCTCGACCACAAGGAAGGCCTTGTCGATCAGGTGCACGTGCGCGCTGCCGTCGATCGGCCCGGACGGCTCGAGAAGCCACTCGAGGACCGCCCGGTGCTTCCGGCGCAGCAGGTGGTTCGCCTTGTACTCCGACGCGGGAGAACCGATGCGGCGCCGGACCTCCCGCACCCACGCGGTGGCCGCCTCGGCGTCCAGCAGCACGCTGGCGTGGGCGAAGACGTCGGTCTCGCCGCCGATGAGCTTCTCGCCCTCCGAGCCCGACTCGTCGCAGGCCACCTCACGCATCCTGGCGAGCCTGCCAGATCACCACCATGGGAGTCGACTCGGTTACCTCGGCGTCGGTGGATCCGGACGATGACAGGTTTATGTCACAGGGGCCGCAGGAACATCCAGGAGGTGGACCGGCCGGGGACGCCGTGGCAGCTCACGTCCCGCCGGGTCAGCAACGTCAGGGCCAGGCAGCGGCCCAGCGCGCGCTGGCCGAAGGCGTTGGGGTGCAACGACTCGTTGAGGTCGCCCTGTGCGGCCAGGTCGATCCAGCGCATCCACTCGTTGGTGGCCTCGTTCGGCGTGCCGTCGGACTGGGTGGCCGCGGCGGAGCACAGCTCGTGCCCGCGGAAGGCGTCGCGCACGTCGAGGAACTGCACGCGCCGGTCGGCGGCCACCAGCCGCAGGTTGTTGGAGATCTGCTGGGCCAGGTCCCAGTCGGCGTCGGCGTTGAGGATCGGGCAGCCGCCCACCGCCTGCCGCTCCGGGCCCTGCTCCGGGTAGCGCAGGTCGGCCGCGCGGGCCAGCGGGATCGGGTAGGACTGCAGGATCAGCCGGTAGGACCCGTCCCGGTAGCCGACGGCGGCCAGGGTCGCCCGGATGTCGTCGAGGGTGCGCGCCACCGCCTCGCGCATGGCCGGCATCCGCGCATCGATGACGGCCTGCTGGGTGGTCCGGCACGGCGGCCCCGCGGTGAGGTAGGCGACCACGCAGCTGGTGACGATGTCGGCGAAGCCCAGATCGTTGCCGCCGATGGACAGCACGACGGCGGTCACCCGGTTGGCCGCGGCGATCAGGGCCAGCTGGTCGTTCTGCGGGGCCTCGCCCTTGAACGGCACCCCGCCGGCGCTGGACCGCAGCACGTTGGCGGTGGTGGCGCCGGAGCAGGCCAGGTTGATCGTCGTGCGCGGCGGCAGCCGGAAGACGTGGTGCACCTCGGCCACGTCCGAGCGGTGGCACCCGTTGGCCGCGGTGGCGCCGTACACGATGGCCGGGTCGTACGTCGGACCCGTTGGCGTGTCGACGAAGGCGCGGTCGGTGCCGTTGCGGTCGCCGGCCGAGTCGGCGGAGTTGCCCTTCCACCGCCCGGCCTCGCCGGAGATGTAGGAGTCGCCGAGGCTGACCACCGCACCGGTGCGCGGCACCCATCCCGGCGCGGCGGGGGACACGGCCGGAACGGCCACCCCCAGCCCGATTGCCGCCAGCAGAACCGATATCCGTGCCACACCGCGAGTTCCGATCACGAGGGCGCAGTGTATTGACCGGTCCACCCGGCGACCACATATTCAGTTATGCGTTGTCGGCGGCGGGGCTGAGTAGCTGGGTGGCGGCCAGCTCGGCGTAGAGCGGGTCGGCGGAGACGAGCTCGGCGTGCGTGCCGACGGCGCGGACCCGGCCGGTGTCCATGACGATGATGCGGTCGGCCATGGTCACCGTCGACAGCCGGTGGGCCACGACCAGAACGGTGGTGGTGGCCGCGGCGTCGGCGATGGTCTCCCGCAGGGCCGCCTCGTTGACGGCGTCGAGCTGCGAGGTGACCTCGTCGAGCAGCAGCAGCCGCGGGCGGCGGAGCAGCGCGCGGGCGATGGCCACCCGCTGGCGCTCGCCGCCGGACAGCTTGATGCCGCGGTGCCCGACCGGGGTATGCAGTCCCTCGGGCAGCCGGGCCACCATCGTGTCGAGCCGGGTGATCGCCAGCACCGCGTCGAGGTCGTCGGCGCCGGCGTCCGGGGCGCCGAACACGAGGTTGTCGCGCAGGGTTCCGGACAGCACCGGCGCGTCCTGCTCGACGTAGCCGATGGCGGCGCGCAGCTCGGCAAGCGGCCAGTCCGCGAGGTCGACGCCGTCCAGCCGGATCCGCCCGGAGTCGGGTTCGTAGAACCGCTCTATCAAGGAGAAGACGGTGGTCTTGCCGGCGCCGGACGGCCCGACGAACGCGGTCATGCCGCCGGCCGGGACGGCGAACGTGACACCGTGGTGGACCTCGGGAAGCTCCGGGCGGTACCGGAACCGCACGGTGTCGAACTCGATCGACGCCGGGCGCGGATCGGGATTCCCCACAACCGTCTCATGTGGATTTGCCGGCTCGGCCGGCAGCGCCTCGATCTCCCGGATCCGCGCGATCGCGGCGGCCCCGACCTGGTACTGCGCGGCCACGTGGGCCAGCTCCCGCATCGGCGGCATCAGGTAGTACAGGTACAGCAGGAACGCCACGAGGGTGCCGACGTCGATGGCGCCGGAGACGACCCGGGCCCCGCCGAGGCCGAGCACCACGATGAACGACAGCTGGATCGCCAGCCCGCCGGTGTTGCCCGCGACCGCCTGCCACTTGGCCGCCCGGATCCCGCCGCGCCACGCCTCGGCCGCGGCCCGGTGCAGCCGGTCGCGCTCGCGCTCCTCGGCGCCGGACGCCTTGACCGTGCGCAGGTTTCCCAGCGCGCGCTCCAGCGCGGCGCTCATCTCCCCGACCGACTCCTGCGCCTGCTTGGCGGCCCGGGAGATCCGCGGCACCACGACCCCGACGACGACCTGGGCTGCGGTCAGCGCCACCAGGGTGACCGCGAGCAGCACCGGATCCAGCAGCGCCATCATCGTGACGGTGGTGATCAGCGTCAGGCTGCCGGTCACCGCCGACACCAGAGACTGGGTGCTCACCTCGCGCAGCAGGGTGGTGTCCGCGCTCACCCGCGACATCAGGTCGCCCGGCTCGGTGTCGTCCAGCGCCGGGATCCGCAGCCACAGCAGCCGCGACACCAGCTGCCGCCGGGCGACCAGCACCACCGACTCGGCCGTGCGCTCGAGCAGGAACGACCCGATCGCCCCGATCCCCGCGTTGGCCAGCACCAGCACGGTCATCAGCACGAGCAACCCGATGATCGTGGCGTCCGCGCTGAGCGCCTCGATCAGCTCCCGCACCACCAGCGGCAGCGCCAGCCCGGTCGCCGCGGTGGCCAGGCTCAACACGCCACCCAGCACCAGCGCCGCCCGGAACGGGCGCACATAGCCCAGCAGCACCCGCCACGCCGGCTGTTCGGTCCGCATGCTCATCCGCACCCCCGGTGTCCGTGACCAAGGGTGCACCATGGACCCCGCTCCATGGTCAAGCGAATATGCCCAGCGGCAGGTAGGCGCCGACGGTGTAGTTCGGCATGTCGACCAGCTGGCTGATCTTCAGATCGACGCACACGCTGCACAGCACGTAGGCCTCGGGGCGGCTCAGGCCGTGCTCGGCGGTGAGGTGGTCGATCGTGCCGCGCACCGCCGTGCGCGCGGCCTCGCGCAGGTCCGGCTCGCAGCCGACGGCGACGTGGTAGGGGCCGGGAATCGACAGCGGCCGGTCCGGCGTGACCAGCCGGGGCGCCGGGATCGGCGCGCCCCCGCTGATCAGGTTCAGGCGCACGGTCACCTCGGCCGCCGTCTCGATGCCGGTGCCGCACACCTCGCCGTCGCCCTGCGCGGCATGCGCGTCGCCGAGCGACAGCAGGGCGCCGGGGACCAGCACGGGCAGGTAGAGGGTCGCGCCGGCGGTGAGGTGCCGCAGGTCCAGGTTGCCGCCGTTGCGGCGCGGCGGGACGGTCGAGTGCTGGCCCGGCTCGTCCGGCGCGACGCCCATGATCCCGCAGAACGGGTCGATCGGGATCCGGATGCCCGGCCGCAGTTGCGTCTCGACTCCGCCGCGCAGGTCCCAGATGTGGACGTACGAGCCGGCGTCCTCGTCGAGGTAGTCGTTGAGCAGGCCGAGCCGGTCGGGATCGGAGCTGCACGCGGTGAAGCCCCAGTCCGCGACGTCGACGCGGAGAATCTCCACGGCCAGCGTGTCGCCGGGCTCGGCGCCGGCCACCGCGACCGGCCCGGTCAGCGGGTGGCCGCGGGCCAGGATCGCCGCATGATCCATTGTGGACTGTTCGGGGTAGGCGCCGGCGGAGATCAGCGCGAGCAGGTCCGGGTCGGCGCCGGGCTGGGCCAGCTCGTCGATCTCCCTTGCGATCCGGCCGTAGCTGGAGTCCAGCGTCTCGAACGTCACGGTGTCGCCGGGCCGGACGGTCAGCCGCGGCGGCAGCTCGTTGCTCCAGTAGGTGTGGACGCCGTCCGGCCCCAACCGGTGTGTCCGATGGTCGCTCCCGCGAGGCCAACCCGGCCACCCACCCGGGTCCCGCGTCCGCTCCTTGTCCGCCATCCCCTCGGCCCTTTCGTCGGCGAAATTGTATGCAGTATGGTCGAGTGTTCCCTGCTACGCCGCGGAGGGCGCCATGATTCGTTCCCGTGCTCGCGTCGGTGCCCGCCTGATCGCGGCGGCAGCGACGTTCTCGTTGGTACTGACCGGATGCGGCAAGATCGAGGATTCCGGTGGCCAGCAACCGCAGCAGCCGGCCGATCAGGACACGCGACCGATCAAGACCGGCGGCACGCTGCGCTTCGCGCTGGACGCCGAGCCGGACAAGCTCGATCCGACGCTGTCCCGCACACTGGTCGGCCGCGAGGTGTTCCAGTCGATCTGCGAGACGCTGTACGAGGTCGACGAGAAGCTCGAGATCGTGCCCAAGCTGGCCGCGTCGCTGCCGGAGGTGTCGCAGGACGGCAAGACGGTGACCATCAAGATCCGCACCGGGCTGAAGTTCGCCGACGGCACCACGATGGACGCCGCCGCCGTCAAGACCTCGCTCGACCGGCACCGCACGCTGACCGGCTCGGCCCGCAAGAGCGAGCTGGGGCCGATCACCGAGATCACCGTCGCCGACCCGGCGACCGTGACGATCAAGCTGGCCGAGCCGTACGCCCCGCTGACCGGCTCGCTGACCGCAAGCGGCGGGATCGTGATGTCGCCGACCGCGCTGGCCAGCGGCAAGGACTTCGCGACCGCCCCGGTGTGCATCGGGCCGTTCAAGTTCGCCACCCGGGTCGCCCAGGACCGCATCGAGGTGGTCAAGGACCCCAACTACTACGACGCGGACAAGGTCAAGCTGGACAAGATCATCTACCGGACCATCCCCGACGCCACCACCCGGCTGAACAACCTGCGCTCCGGCGACATCGACGTGATGCTCACGGTCAGCCCGATCAACGTCGACGAGCTCAAGGCGGACGGCAACCTGCGCCTGATCGCCAACGACAGCATCGGGTACCAGGGCATCACGATCAACATCGGCAACGCGGCCGGCAAGACCAGCGATCCCGCCCCGCTCGCCGCGCCGTTCGCCTCGCCGCTGTCCACCGACGCCAGGGTGCGGCGGGCGCTGATGCTCAGCATCGACCGGGAGGCGCTCAACCGCACCGTGTTCCGCGGGGTCTACACGCCGGCGTGCGGGCCGATCAGCCCGGCCAGCCCGCTGTCGTCCGACGCGGCGCAGGCCTGCCCGCCGCACGACCCGGCGCAGGCCAAGCGGCTGCTCGCCGAGGCGGGCGTGGCCACCCCGGTCAAGGTCAGCCTTACCGTGATCAACAATGCGGACGGCAAGCGGATCGGCGAGGCGATCAAGTCGATGGCCACCGAGGGCGGCTTCGACATCCAGCTCGAGCCGGTCGAGTTCGCCAGCGCGCTGGACGCCGTCGACGCCGGCAGGTACCAGATGTTCCGGATCGGCTGGTCGGGCCTCGTCGACGCGGACGGCAACATCTCCCAGTTCTTCCAGACCAAGGGCTCGCAGAACACCTCCGGCTACACCAACCCCGAGGTCGACGCCTGGCTCACCGAGGCCCGCCGCAGCCAGGACGTCAACAAGCGCCGCGAGCTGTACGGCAAGGTCATCACCAAGATCCACGAGGACGTGCCGATCATCTACCTGTACCGCACGAAGAACCAGATCGGCGTCAGCAACAAGGTCGGGCAGGTCCGGATGTTCAACGACTATCTCGTCCGCCTCGCCACCGCCGGATTCGTCGAGTAGCCCGCGGGGAGGAAATCGGGTAAACGGCAACTTTCCCATTGTTCCATGGGATTGTGGCAACGCTACGAGCATAAATAGTATCTGACTCGCGGCGCAGCCGTAGCCGCCTGACGCGGCGGGCTAGGCCCTTCTCCCCGGTTCGAGTCCGCCGCGTCATCCTTGCGTTCGGTCCGTGTAAGGGTTGTGTTCGGACGGGTGTGTGGGGCCCCGCGGTGGGCAAGACTGGGCGCATGGCTCCGCTCAGTGAACGTGCCGCGGTGCGGCGGCTGCTCGACCGGTTCGGGTTCGGCCCGCGGCCGGGCGAGCCGGATGCCGCCGGGGGCTTCGACCGGGCGGCGGACGCCCTGCTGTCCGCCACGGACGATCCCGCGGCGCCGGCGCCGCCCGCCCTTGCGCCCGAGCCCAAGCCCGGCAAGGACAAGCAGGCGCGCAGGCAGGCACAGGAGCAACTGCGGCTCGAGCAGGCCGCGCTGACCGTATGGTGGCTGGACCGGATGGTGGCCGCCGGTGTGCCGCTGGTGGAACGGCTAACCTGGTTCTGGCACGGGCATTTCGCCACCAGCGCGCAGAAGGTGCGCAGCGCCCGGCTCATGCTGGCGCAGAATCAGACGCTGCGCCGGCTGGGGCTCGGCGACTTCGCCGTGCTGGCCAAGGCGATGGCGGTGGATCCGGCGATGCTGATCTGGCTCGACGGCCAGAAGAACACGGCGAAGGCGGCCAACGAGAACCTCGCGCGCGAGCTGATGGAGCTGTTCACGCTGGGCGTCGGCAATTACACCGAGCAGGACGTCCGGGAAGGCGCGCGGGCGCTGACCGGCTGGAAGGTCGACCGGAACACGATCACCGCGAGCCTGGCCGGCAGGCAGCACGACGCCGGCGCCAAGACCGTGCTCGGGCACACCGGCGCGCTGGACGCGGCGTCGCTGGTCGACGTGCTGGTGGCGCAGCCCGCATCGCCCCGGTTCGTCGCGCAGCGACTGTGGTTCCGCCTGGTGAGCACCGCTCCCGCGGACGACGACGCGCTCGGCCGGCTGGTCGCCGCCTACGGGCCGGGGCGCGACGTGCGCGGGCTGCTGCGCGCGATCACCGCCGAGCCGGGCTTTCGCGACGAGCGCAGCACGCTGGTCAAGCAACCGGTCGAGTGGGCCGTCGGGCTGATGCGGGCGCTGCGGATCCGGCCGTCGGCGCTGCCGGAGGCCGACCGGACCAAGCTGCTGGCGGGGTTGCGCGGCATGGGCCAGGTTCCGTTCCTGCCGCCGAGCGTCGGCGGCTGGCCGTCCGGCGGCGCCTGGCTGACCACCTCCGCGGCCCTTGCCCGGCTGCAGGTGGCCCGGCTGCTCACCGCGCACGCCGACCTTTCCGCGCTGTCCGGCCGGGATCCGGTCGCCGCCGCCGGCGCTCTGTTCGGTGTGGACGGTTGGAGCGAGCGGACGGCCGCGGCGCTGCGCCGGGTGGCCGGGCAGCCGGCGCAGCTCGCCACGGTGGCCGCGGTCGCGCCCGAGTACGTCGTCAGCGGATAGAGCGTGGACGCGGAGGGGGATGGTGGGTGGGTGAGAAAGGATGTCTACTGTGGACAAGGTCACGCGGCGCCGGTTCCTGACGATGTCGGGGGTCACCGCGGCCGGTACGCTTGCCGCCGGCGCCACCCAGGTGAACTGGATGGACCTGCTCACCGCGGCGCAGCGCGATCCGCTGGCCCCGGGCGCCGGCGTGCTCGTCGTCGTCACGCTCTACGGCGGCAACGACGGGCTGAACACGGTGATCCCCGCCGCCGACCCGGCCTACCAGGACGCCCGGCACGAGCTTGCCTACCAGCCGGAGGAGGTGCTCGACCTCGGCGAGGGGCTCGGCCTCAACCCGGGCATGGCCGGCATGAAAAAGCTATGGGACGCAAGGAAACTGGCGATCGTGCGCGGGGTCGGCTACCCCGAGCCGGATCACAGCCACTTCCGCTCCATGGCGATCTGGCAGACCGCCTCCCCGGACCGGCCAGCCACGGCCGGCTGGCTGGGCCGCTGGCTCGACGCGACCGGCGACGACCCGATGCGCGCGCTGTCCGTCGAGCCGACGCTGCCCCCGCTGCTGGCCGGCGAGCGCGTCGCCGGCGCGTCGCTGCCGGAGTCGGGGCTGCGGCTGCCCACCGGGCCGCTCGGCGAGGCGTTCCTCGCGCTCGGCGCACCGCAGCCGGGCGAGGCCGCCGACGCCGCGCGGGCCGCCAGGTCGATCGCGGACCTGCGCGAGGCCGCCCGGCTGCTCGGCGAGGCGCGCGCCCGCCAGGACGAGGAGCCGCCCGAAGACGAGGAGCGCACCAAGGGTGCGTCCGCCGGTGGGCGCGGCGCGCTCGGCGCCCAGCTGGACCTGGTCGCCACCCTGATCGAGGCCGCCCTGCCCACCAGGGCGTACTCGGTGTCCCTCGGCGGTTTCGACACTCACGCCGACGAGCGCGGCACCCAGCAGCGGCTGCTCACCGAGCTGGACGCCGCGCTGTCCGGGTTCGTCGAGCGCATGCAACGCACGGACCGCGGGCGCGCGGTGGTGGTGCTGGTCTACTCGGAGTTCGGCCGCCGGGTGCGCGCGAACGCCAGCCACGGCACCGACCATGGCACCGCCGGCCCGGCGTTCCTGCTCGGCGAGCGGATCCGCGGCGGCTTCCACGGCCGCCAGCCCGGCCTGACCGACCTCGTCGACGGCGACCTCAAGGAGACCACCGACTTCCGCGACATCTACGCCACCCTGCTGGCCGGCGTGCTGGATGCCGACGCCGGCCGCATCCTCGCCGACCACCCCGGCCGGCTCGACGGAGTCCTCGCCGGCTAAAGGTCGGGCTTTCGAAAGTGCGCCGGGGCCGGCCGATCTTTGAAACTGCGCTGAGGTCGCCAATCTTTGGCGAGGACGGCCGATCTTGGCGAGGACGGCCGATTCTTGGCGAGGCGGCCGATCTTGAAACTGCGCTGGGGTCGACCGATCTTTGGCGAGGGCGGCCGCCACACGACGACAAGGGCAGGGCGAGGAACGAGCCCTGCCCGCAGGCGTCGTCAGCCGACCACCCACGCCACCCCACCACCCACCCCGGCCCGCAACCCCCAAGCAACCCGACCCGAGGCCGCTCGCCGAAGGCGACAGGGCGGCCTTGCCCGAGCTAGAAAACACAGCCGCCGACGGCCAGCTCCACGAACAGCACCGTGC
>NZ_DASZCQ010000269.1:0-32187 GCF_035942955.1 Actinophytocola sp.
GGCGCCGCCGCCGGCACCAACTCCTCCACCACGGGCAGCTCCGCGGACCGGGCCGGCCTGCGCCGGTTCGGCGTGGAGACGATCGGCTCCGGGCAGTGGTTCGGCGACGGACCCGAGCCCGAGGTGCGCGGCGGCACCAGCCCGAACCGCGGCCGGTGGAGCTCCCGGGAGGACGAGCGGGTCACCGAGCAGGTGTCGATCGACGGCGAGGAGCACAACCTGCCGCCCAACGTGATCGGCGAAGGCCCCCACTGACCGGCGTGTTGGCGCCTGGCGTCGCCGTGTTGGCGTCGTGCGCGGCCAACACGCGGGTCAGGAGACGGGTTCGAGGATCTCCGGGCGGGCCTCCGGGGCGGCCGACCGGCGCGCGTCTGCGGCCTGGTCGTCGGGCAGGGTCTGGGACTCGCGTTCGGCCTCGACCCGGGCGTTGTACACCTTGATCTCCCGCTCCCGCCGGGCGTCGTCCCAGCCGAGCACGTCGCCCATCAGCCCGGCGACCTCCTCGGCGGTGTCCACCCCGCGGTGCGGGTACTCGATGGAGATGCGGGTGCGCCTGGCCAGCACGTCCTCCAGGTGCAGCGCACCCTCGTGACTGGCCGCGTACACCACCTCGACGCGGAGGTAGTCCGGGGCGGCGGTGAGCGGGCGCAGCAGGTCCGGCCGGCCCTCGGCGACCGCGAGCACCTGGTGCACCAGCGAGCCGTACCGGTCGAGCAGGTGCCGGACCCGGTAGGGGTGCAGCCCGTGCCGGGCGGCGAGCTGGTCGACCTGGTTGACCAGCGCGTGGTAGCCGTCCGCGCCGAGCAGCGGCACCTTGTCGGTGATCGACGGCTGCAGGCGGCCGGGCACGTCCACCGCCGCGGCGTTGACCGCGTCCGCGGCCATCACCCGGTACGTCGTGTACTTCCCGCCGGCGATGGCCACCAGCCCGGGCGCCACCCGCGCCACGGCGTGCTCCCTGGACAGCTTGGAGGTCTCCTCGCTCTCCCCGGCCAGCAGCGGCCGCAGCCCGGCGTAGACGCCCTCGATGTCCTCGTGGGTCAGCGGGGTGGCCAGCACCGAGTTGACGTGCTCGAGGATGTAGTCGATGTCGTGCTCGGTGGCCGCGGGGTGGGCCAGGTCGAGGTTCCAGTCGGTGTCGGTGGTGCCGACGATCCAGTGGTTGCCCCACGGGATCACGAACAGCACGGACTTCTCGGTGCGCAGGATGATCCCGGTCTCCGACACGATCCGGTCCTTGGGCACCACGATGTGCACGCCCTTGCTTGCCCGCACCTTGAACCGACCCCTGGTGCCGGCCAGCCGCTGCAGCTCGTCGGTCCACACGCCGGTGCAGTTGATCACGGCGTTCGCCCGGACCTCGGTCTCCCGCCCGTCCTCCACGTCGCGGACCCGGACGCCGGAGATCCGGTCGGCCTCCCGGACCATGCCGACCACCTGGGTCGAGGTGCGCACCACCGCGCCGTAGTGGGCGGCGGTGCGGGCCACGGTCATGGTGTGCCGCGCGTCGTCGGCCTGCGCGTCGTAGTAGCGGATCCCGCCGACCAGCGCGTCCCGCTTGAACGCCGGCACCATCCGCAGCGCGCCGGCCTTGCTGAGGTGCTTCTGGCCGGGCACCGAGCGGGCGCCGCCCATCCGGTCGTAGAGCAGCAGCCCGGCCGCGGTGTACGGCCGCTCCCACAGCCGGTGGGTGAGCGGGTAGAGGAAGCTCACCGGCTTGACCAGGTGGGGGGCCAGCCGGGTGAGCATCAGCTCCCGCTCCCGCAACGCCTCCCGCACGAGGCCGAACTCCAGCTGCTCGAGGTAGCGCAGCCCGCCGTGGAACAGCTTGCTCGACCGGCTGGACGTGCCCGAGGCCAGATCGCGGGCCTCCACCAGCGCCACGCGCAGCCCGCGGGTGGCGGCGTCCAGCGCGGTGCCCACGCCGACGACGCCGCCGCCGATCACGACGATGTCGAACGTCTCCGAGCCGAGGCGCTGCCAGGCAGCCTCCCGATCCGCCGGACCCAGCCGTCCACCGATCGTGTCCGCCGTGGCACCGGCGGTCGCATCACCCTTGCGGTCGACCACGCGAACCACGCTACCGCCAAGGCGGGGCACCGGGCCCGCCGTGTGTGAGTCCATTCGGGTCATTTCGATCTCCGCAGTCGCGCGCTCCGTAGACAGGTTGACCTTGGTTCGATTAGCGTCCGGGCGACTCACGGGTAGGCATCGACGCCGGCCCAGGCCAGCGCCGTTGCCCGCCCTCCACCGTTCGCGGGAGGCCATGCATGAACTTCGGCGAGATCTTCCTCTGGGAGCTGTTGGGCACGGCGGCGCTGACCTTGCTGGGCTGTGGCGTGGTCGCGAACGTGGTGCTCAAACGCACCCTCGGCACGGCCGGCGGCTGGCTGCTGATCAACATCGGCTGGGGTATCGCGGTGCTGGTCGGCGCGAGCATCGCCAACCCGTCGGGAGCGCACATCAACCCGGCGGTCACCCTCGGCCTGCTGGCCAAGGGGGACTCCCCGTTCGGCTGGGGAATGGCGCCCGCGTACCTGCTCGGCCAGATGGTCGGCGCGTTCCTCGGCGCCGTGCTGTGCTGGGCGGCCTACAAGCTGCAGTTCGACACCCACGACGAGCCGGCGAACACCCGCGGGATCTTCTCGACCGGCCCGACCGTGCCGAACTACGGCTGGAACCTGGCGACGGAGATCATCGGCACGTTCGTCCTGGTGTTCTGGATCGTCCTCAACCCGTCGACCAACCTGGCGCTCGGCTACGCCGCGGTGGCCCTCGTCGTCATCGGCATCGGCGCCTCGCTCGGTGGACCGACCGGGTACGCCATCAACCCGGCGCGCGACCTCGGGCCGCGCATCGCCTACGCCGTGCTGCCGATCACGGGCAAGGGCAGCCCGGACTGGAACTACTCGTGGGTTCCGGTGGTCGGTCCTATCGTCGGTGGGGTGCTTGCCGGACTCGTCTACCAGCTTCTCCCGTCCGCCACCTGACGACCGAAAGAGGCGATCAGCCGATGACCTCCTATGTGGCAGCGATCGACCAGGGCACGACGTCGACCCGTTGCATGATCTTCAGCCATGCCGGCGAAGTCGTCGCCGTCGACCAGAAGGAGCACGAGCAGATCTTCCCAAGGGCCGGCTGGGTCGAGCACGATCCCGAGGAGGTCTGGACCAATACCCGGGAGGTGACCGCCGGCGCGCTGGCCAAGGCCGACGTGTCCCCGACCGACATCGCCGCGGTCGGCATCACCAACCAGCGCGAGACCGCCGTGGTGTGGGACCGCACCACCGGAAAGCCGGTCTACAACGCGATCGTCTGGCAGGACACCCGGACCGACCGGATCTGCACCGAGCTCGGCGCGCTGGGCGGCGGGCAGGAGCGCTACCGCGGCAAGACCGGGCTGCCGATTGCCACGTACTTCTCCGGCCCCAAGATCCGCTGGATCCTGGACAACGTCGAGGGTGCGCGCGACCGGGCCGAGGCCGGCGACCTGCTGTTCGGCAACATGGACACCTGGGTGCTGTGGAACATGACCGGCGGGCCGGAGGGCGGCGTGCACGTCACCGACCCGACCAACGCCTCGCGCACCCTGCTGATGGACCTGCAGACGCTGTCCTGGAACCCCGACATCGCCGACGAGATCGGGATTCCGCTGGCGATGCTGCCGGAGATCCGCTCCTCGTCGGAGGAGTACGGCCGGGTGCGCGAGCGCGGCGTGCTCGCCGGGGTGCCGATCGCCGGCATCCTGGGTGACCAGCAGGCGGCCACGTTCGGCCAGGCCTGCCTGTCCCCCGGCGAGGCCAAGAACACCTACGGCACCGGCAACTTCGTGCTGCTCAACACCGGCACCGAGCAGGTGCTGAGCAAGAACGGGCTGCTCACCACGGTCTGCTACAAGATCGGCTCGCAGGACACGGTGTACGCCCTCGAGGGCGCCATCGCGATCACCGGCGCGCTCGTCCAGTGGCTGCGGGACAACCTCGGCATCATCGGCTCGGCGCCGGAGATCGAGGCGCTGGCCCGGTCCGTGGACGACAACGGCGGCGCCTACTTCGTGCCGGCGTTCTCCGGCCTGTTCGCCCCATACTGGCGCTCCGACGCCCGCGGCGCGATCGTCGGCCTGACCCGCTACGTCAACAAGGGCCACCTCGCCCGCGCGGTGCTGGAGGCCACCGCCTTCCAGACCCGCGAGGTGATCGACGCGATGAACGCCGACTCCGGCGTGGCGCTGACGTCGCTGAAGGTCGACGGCGGCATGGTCGGCAACGAGCTGCTCATGCAGTTCCAGGCCGACATCCTCGGCGTCCCGGTGATCCGCCCCGTGGTCGCCGAGACCACCGCCCTCGGCGCCGCGTACGCCGCCGGCCTCGCCGTCGGCTACTGGCAGGGCGAGGACGACGTGCGCAACAACTGGGCCAAGGACAAGGAGTGGCACCCGGCCATGGACGAGGCCAGCCGGGAGAAGACCTACAAGCAGTGGAAGAAGGCGGTCACCAGGACCTTCGACTGGGTCGAGGCGGAGGACTAGACCGCGGCATAGACGATCACGTTGTCCCGGTAGCTGCGGGCGGTCCGGTCGAAGGCGCCGCCGCAAGTGATCAACCGCAGCTCCGGGCCCGTGGTGTCCCCGTAGACGGCGTCGGTAGGAAACTTCGCCTTGGGCACCTGATCGACCTCGCGCACCACGAACCGCACGGTCGTGCCGTCGACCCGGCGGACCAGCACCTCGTCGCCGGCGGTCAGCTCGTGCAGCCGGGCGAACACGCCCGGGTGGCCGCCGCCGTTGACGTGGCCGAGGATCACCGCGGGCCCGGTCGCGCCGGGCGGCGGTCCGCCGGTGAACCAGCCGGCCTGCATCGGTTGGTCGACCGGCGGCACCTGGACGGTCTGGTCGGCGTTGAGGCCAAGGCCGACCAGCGAGGAGGTCACGCCGAGCCGCGGAATGCCGATCTCGGCGGGTTCCACCCCGGCCCGAGCCGACGCGGTGGGTGGGCCGGTGGCCGGCTGCGGACCCCCAGTGGCGGCACCGCAGCCGGCCAGCAGCACCGCGCCGAGCACGGCCGCCAGAACCGCTGGGCTGGCTCGACGCATCGGCTCACGCCCTCCGGCGCCGGAGGTAGAGCCAGCCGCCGGCACCCGCCGAGGCGAGCAACACGCCGGCCCCGCCGAGCACGAGCGCGGTGGGGCTCGAGGCGTCCTCGACGGGCTCGCTGATGACCTCGCCGGTCTCGGGCGCACCCTTGGGCTTCACCGGAATCTGAGCCATCGCCGCGGGCTGGGGCTTGCCGACGACGGTGAATGTCGTCGACATTTTCTCCGCGTCGCATTTCGCGTTGACTTTGTAGGCGCCCGGCTTGACGTCCTTCACGGTTCCGACCCCGACAAAAAGCGGAAGATCGGGCGGGCTGTCCGGCAACTCGACCAGATCGCCGATAGTCAATGCGGCCGAGGTCGCGGTCGGCTTCGTCCCAGGACAATTCACCCGCACCGAGATCTGCTCACCGGCGCGACCCTTGGCCGGAACCACATCGACTCGCGGTCCGGGTTTGGGTGCGTCGGCAGCCTCGACCCGAAGGTGTCCGGTCACCTTCACAGTGCCGCACATGTAGGAAACCGGCCAATTCCCCGGCTTGGCGTCCTTCTTGACCGTGGCGTGCGAGAACAGGGTCCAGCCGCCGCTGCCGTCATCCTTCCCCCATAGGTCTGGGGCGTCCAATACCGAAGACATGACCGGGGCCGTGGTGAACGCGGGATCATTGCAGCCGCCCATGATGGTGACGGCATCTCCCGGTTTGGCAACGTTCGGCATCAATATGATCGACCCGGTGGGCGTCGTTTCGGCGCTCGCCGTACCCCCGAATGCGGCCGTGGCGATACCTGCAGCCGCGCAGGCGAGAACAAGCCTTGCTTTCATGATTCCCCACATCAATAGTCGCCCGCTCCCACGGGCGGCTCAACATCGTCGAAAACAGAGACGCCCACCCGCCGGGCGGGTTGCCTGGCGCCGGGAATTCAGTCCAGGTCGTCGTGGCGCATGAGCTGGCGGCCGGCCTCGGTGATGGAGCCGGACAGCGACGGGTAGATCGAGAACGTGTGCGCCAGGTGCTCGACGGTGAGCTGGTTCTGCACGGCAAGCGCGATCGGCAGGATCAGCTCGCTGGCCATCGGCGCCACCACCACGCCGCCGACCACCACGCCGGTGGCCGGGCGGCAGAACAGCTTGACGAAGCCCCGGCGCAGGCCCTCCATCTTGGCCCTGGCGTTGGTGGCCAGCGGCAGCATGATCGTCCGGGCCGGCACCTCGCCGGCGTCGATGGCCTGCTGGCTGATCCCCACGGTGGCGATCTCCGGGTGGGTGAACACGTTGGCCGCCACGGTCTTCAGCTTGATCGGCGCGACGCCCTCGCCAAGCGCGTGCCACATGGCGATGCGGCCCTGCATGGCCGCGACGCTGGCCAGCATCAGCACCCCGGTGACATCGCCGGCCGCGTACACCCCGGGCACGCTGGTGCGCGACACCCGGTCGACCGACACGAACCCGCCCGGCCCCGGCTCGATGCCGACCTTGTCCAGGCCGATGTCGGCGGTGTTGGGCACCGAGCCGACGGTCATCAGCGCGTGGCTGGCGTGCACCGTGCCGTTGCCCCGCAGGTGCACGATGACGCCGCCGGGGACCTTCTCCACCCGCTCGGCCCTGGAGTGCTTGGCCACCGTGGTGCCGCGCTCGGCGAATACGTCCTCGAGCACGGCCGCGGCGTCGGCGTCCTCGTGCGGCAGCACCCGGTCCCGGCTGGAGATGAGGGTGACCTTCACGCCCATCTCGGTGTAGGCGCTGGCGAACTCGGCTCCCGTGACGCCCGAGCCCACGACGACCAGGTGCTCGGGCAGCTCGGGCAGGTCGTAGATCTGGCGCCAGTCGAGGATCCGCTCGCCGTCCGGCTCGGCCCCGGGCAGCACCCGCGGGTGCGCGCCGGTGGCGATCAGCACGACGTCGGCCGGCAGGATCTCGGTGTTGCCGTCCGGCCCGGTGGCCGCGACCTGGTGGGCGGCCAGCCCCGGGTGCTCGTCGCAGAACCGGGCGGTCCCGTTGATCACGCGGACCCCCTCGCGCTGCACCCGGTTGCGCACGTCGGCCGACTGGGCGAGGGCCAACCCCCGCACCCGCCCGTGCACCACGGGAAGGTCGACCCCGATCGACTTGTCGTCGTTGCGAATCCCCAGCTCGTCGGCGTTGTGGAAGGACGAGCGCGCGCCGGCCGATGCGATGAAGGTCTTAGACGGCACGCAGTCGTACAGCACGCAGGCCCCGCCGAGACCGTCGCGCTCGACAACGGTGACATCGGCCCCGTGCTGGGCGGCGACCAGGGCGGCCTCGTAACCGGCCGGCCCACCACCCATGATCACGATCCGGGTCACTGGACGCCCTCCTCGTCACACACCTCTCAGGCCCAACCGTACGCGGGACACGATGCGGCGTCCCTTCATGTGATCGGATCTGTCGCTACGCTGTCGGTCGTGCCGCTCTACGCCGCGTACGGGTCCAACATGGATCCTGCCCAGATGATGGAGCGAGCGCCGCACTCGCCGATGGCGGGCACCGGCTGGCTCGTGGGTTGGCGTCTCACCTTCGGCGGGGAGGACCTGGGCTGGGAGGGCGCGCTCGCCACCCTCGTCGAGGACCCGGACGCGCAGGTCTTCGTGGTCCTCTACGACGTCACCCGCGAGGACGAGGCGCGCCTCGACCGCTGGGAGGGCTCCGAGCTCGGCCTGCACACCAAGATCCGCCTGCGGGTCCAGACCCTCGAAGGCTCCGTCCTCGCCTGGCTCTACGTCCTCGACGCCTACGAAGGCGGCCTCCCCTCCGCCCGCTACCTCGGCGTCATGGCCGACGCCGCCGAAGCCGCCGGCGCCCCCGCCGACTACGTCGCCGCCCTGCGCACCCGCCCCTGCCAAGGCGTCGGCCCGTAACCTCACGCCGCATACCGCCGCCTGGCGAACGCGGCCCGCAGCGCCCGGACCAGCCGGGCCGGTTCGCGCAGGTCGGCCGCCGTCGCCCGGATGACCACCCAGCCGCGGGAGCGGAGGTCGGCGTCCTGGTCGGCGCGATCCTCGTGGGCGTCGCGGCCGTCGTACTCGAGCGCGATCCGGGGCTCCTCCCAGGCGAAGTCGATGCGGTAGCGCTCGCGGCCGGCGATGTCGCTGATGCTGTGCTGCAGCGCGGGGATCGGGAGGCCGGCGTCGTAGAGGGTGAGCAGCATGTGGCTCTCGGCCGGCGATTCGGGGCGGCCGGAGGCCAGCCCGAGGAGCGCCTCGCCGCGGCGGATGCCGCGCAGGTCGGCCCGGGTGCGCAGGCGCATGGCCACCTCGGCCCGGAAGTTGGCGCGAAACGGCGGGTCGAGCGCGGCGAGGGCCTGGTCGGTGCAGGCGAGCGCGACCGGCCGGGCGGCCGTGCAGAGCATCTCGGCGATGGTGATCTCCAGCCCGAGGGTCCGCAGGCCGTCCAGCTCGAGCACCTCGTCCTCGTCGAAGAACCCCCGGCTCAGCGCGAGGCCCTGGCGCGGCGTCAGCTTGCGGTCGTCGGCGCACACCACGTGGATGGTCGTGGCGTCGGCGGCCGAGCAGCCGAAGAGCAGGGCGGCGGTGTGGCTGGTGAGCGCGGACCGCGGGCCCACGTGCAGCAGCGCCGCGGCGGCCCTGGTGGGCAGGGTCAGCAGCCGCCCGCGGTCGATCAGGACGGTGCGGGAGTACCGGACGAGCCGGCCCGCGCGCAGCAGCTCACGCACGGCGGGCAGGCCGAGCCGGAAGATCAGGTCGTTGCGGCGGAAGACACCGTGGAGGCCGGCGGGTAGGTCGCTCACGGGAACCAGCCTGCCGAACGAAGCCGGCCTCCGGGAGTCCCTCGGCCGTCGGCTGTGGACAACCGGATCGCTGTGGATGGCGGGCTTGACAGCTCAAAAGAAGGTCAGGCGAGCGCGGCGAGGGCGATGTGGGTGAGGACGCGGACGCCGACGAGGAGGGCGCGTTCGTCGAGGCGGAAGGTGGGTTGGTGCAGGTCGGGCATGTGGCCGTCGCCGGACCAGACGCCGAGGCGGGCGAAGGAGCCGGGGATGTGCTCGAGGTACCAGCCGAAGTCTTCGCCGCCGGAGGACTGCTTGGTGCCGGCCAGGGCATCTTCGCCGAGCGCGGCCTCGACGCCGGCGCGGAGGGTCTGGGTGCACTCGCGCTCGTTCATCACCGGGGGGACGCCGCGCTGGTGGTGCAGCTCGAAGCCGACGCCGGTGGGGGCGAGCAGGGACTCGACGAGGCCGGCCACGAGGGGCTCGAGGTCCTCCCAGACCTCGTGGTCGCCGGTGCGCAGGGTGCCGCGCAGCACGCCGTCCTGCGGGACGGCGTTGGCGGCCTCGCCGGCGTGGACGGCGCCCCAGACGAGCACGGTGCCGGAGCGGGGGTCGATCCGGCGGGACAGCAGGGCGGGCAGACCGGTGATCACGTGGCCGAGGGCGTGCACGAGGTCGGCGGTCAGGTGCGGGCGGGAGGTGTGGCCGCCGGGCGAGGTGAGGCGCAGCTCGAGCAGGTCGGTCGCGGACGTGATGGCGCCGACCCTGGTGCCGACCCGGCCGACCTCGAGGCGCGGGTCGCAGTGCAGCCCGTAGATCGCGTCGACCTTGTCGATCCCGCCGGCGGCGATCACGTCGAGCGCGCCGCCCGGCATGACCTCCTCGGCCGGCTGGAAGATCAGCCGCACCCGGCCGGGCAGCTCGGGCGCCGACGCCAGGGCCATCCCGGCGGCGGCGAGCATCGCGGTGTGCGCGTCGTGCCCGCACGCGTGGCAGGCTCCGACCACGGTCGACGCGTAGGGCAGCCCGGTCAGCTCGGTCAGCGCCAGGGCGTCCATGTCCGCGCGCAGCGCCACGCACTTGTCGCCGGTGCCGATGTCGCACACCAGCCCGGTGCCGGCGGGCAGCAGCGTGGGGCGCAGCCCGACCGACGCCAGCAGCCCGGCGACCAGCTCGGTGGTGTTGAACTCCTGGCGGGACAGCTCCGGGTAGGCGTGCAGGTGCCGGTACCAGGCCACGACATCCGCCGAGTTGCGGACCAACCAGTCGTCCAGCCAGGCCGGTCCACGACCAACGCCGATGTCCTCCACAGTGGGCATACTGACGCCGTCGTCGGTGATGAGTACACCGGGGTCGGTGTCCTGCGGCTTTCCGGACCGCGAGTCGAGCACCGTCACGCGATCCCTCCTGCGCAGGTGTCGTTGGCTACCGTCATGTTCACGCAATGGTGCACCATGGGCGGTAGAGGCTCGTACGAGATTTCGTAGGCAATCGGCTCGCCGGTCTGGTCAGTGCGCCGAACGGCCCAACGTTTTCGGCCAGGCTAGTCGATCACGATCGACGACCGTTACTTGGAAACGGCCCGCCCGGCTTTCTTCAGGCGCTTGATGTGCGCGCGGCGGCCGACGACCACAATTCCCAGCAGAATGGCCGCGAAGAGGCCGATGACCAGCTTCTGCCGGCTCTTGGCGGACTCCTGCCCCGGGGTGAGCGCCGGCCCCGGCCGGGCGGTGGTCGGCGGCACCGGTTGGGTGGTCGGCTGGTCCAGACCGATGACGGCCACCGGTCCGGCCGACGCGGACGCGGCTACCACGGCGCCGGGAAGCCCGACGAGCAATGCCAGCAGAGCGACGATCAGGACTCGAGTGACGCTCCGCATGGGTATCACCCTAACGAGGACCTTGCCGTTCCGCGAATACCTCGAGAATGCGCTCCGCTGCCAGCGTGGCGGTGAGCTGCCCGTCGCGGACCTGACGTTCGAGGTCCGGCGCGATCCGGCGCACCTCGGGATGCTCGTGCAGCCGGGTCAGCAGCGTGTCGCGCACCATCGACCAGGTCCAGTCCACCTGCTGGCGGCGGCGCTTGGCGTCCAGCTCGCCGGACTCGGACAGCATCCGGTCGTGCCGCTCGACCTCCGCCCACACCGCGTCCAGCCCGATGCCGTGCAGGCCGCTGCAGGTCAGCACGGGCGGCGTCCAGCCGGCCTCCGGCGCGCGCAGCAGCCGCAGCGCGCCGGCCAGCTCGCGGGCGGCCTTGCGCGCCTGGAGCTCGTGCTCGCCGTCGGCCTTGTTCACCGCGATCACGTCGGCCAGCTCCAGCACGCCCTTCTTGATGCCCTGCAGCTGGTCGCCGGTGCGGGCCAGGGTGAGCAGCAGGAAGCAGTCGACCATGTTGGCGACCGCGACCTCGGACTGGCCGACCCCGACCGTTTCGATCAGCACGGTGTCGTACCCGGCCGCCTCCATCAGCACGATCGTCTCGCGAGTGGCCTTGGCGACCCCGCCGAGCGTGCCCGAGGTCGGCGACGGCCGGATGAACGCGTTCGGGTCCACGGCGAGCCGGGCCATCCTGGTCTTGTCGCCGAGGATCGAGCCTCCGGTCCTGGTGGACGACGGGTCGACGGCCAGCACCGCGACCCGGTGGCCGGCCGAGGTCAGCATGCTGCCCAGCGCGTCGATGAACGTGGACTTGCCGACGCCGGGGACCCCGGTGATGCCGACCCGGTGCGCTCCGCCCGCCTGCGGCAGCAGCTCGACGAGCAACTCCTGCGCCAGGACCCGGTGGTCGGGGCGGCGGGACTCGACCAGGGTGATCGCCCTGGACAGGACGCCCCGGTCGGCGGCAAGCACGCCCTTGGCGTACTCGGCGACGTCGATCCGGCGCGCCATGGATCAGCCGGCGTGCCCGTGCGACTCGGACAGCTTGCGCACCAGCTCGGCGGCCGCGTCGGCGATCACCGTGCCCGGGCCGAAGATCGCGGTCGCGCCGGCGGCGTACAGCTCGTCGTGGTCTGCGGGCGGGATGACCCCGCCGACGACGATCATGATGTCCGGGCGGCCGAGCGCGGCCAGCTCGTCGCGCAGCGCCGGCACGAGGGTCAGGTGGCCGGCGGCGAGCGAGTTGACGCCGACGATGTGCACGTCGGCCTCCACGGCCTGCCGGGCCACCTCGGCCGGGGTCTGGAACAGCGGTCCCACGTCGACGTCGAAGCCGAGGTCGGCGAACGCCGTGGCGATCACCTTCTGCCCGCGGTCGTGGCCGTCCTGGCCCATCTTGGCGATCAGGATGCGCGGCCGGCGCCCCTCGGCGTCGGCGAACGCGTCGACGACCTTGCGCGTGGAGTCCACATTGGACGCACCGCCGACCTCCTCGGAGTACACACCGGAGATCGTACGGATCTGGGCCGAGTGCCGGCCCCACACCTTGCCGAGCGCGTCGGAGATCTCCCCGACGGTGGCCTTGGCCCGCGCCGCGTCGATGGCCAGCGGGACCAGGTTGTCGGTGCCCTCCGCGGCCCTGGTCAGCGCGGCCAGCGCCCGCTCGACGGCCTCGGCGTCGCGCTCGGCCCGCAGCCGCTCCAGCTTGGCCAGCTGCTGCGCCCGCACCCCGGCGTTGTCCACCTTGAGCACCTCGACGTGCTCGTCGGAGTCGACCCGGTACTTGTTGACGCCGATCACGGGCTGCCGTCCGGAGTCGATCCGCGCCTGGGTGCGCGCGGCCGCCTCCTCGATGCGCAGCTTCGGGATGCCGGCGTCGATCGCCCGCGCCATGCCGCCGGCCCGCTCGACCTCCTCGATGTGCCCCCACGCCCGGCGGGCCAGGTCGTAGGTGAGCCGCTCGACGAACGCGCTGCCACCCCAGGGATCGATCACCTTCGTGGTGCCGGACTCGTGCTGCAGCAACAACTGCGTGTTGCGGGCGATCCGCGCGGAGAAATCCGTCGGCAGCGCGAGGGCCTCGTCCAGCGCGTTGGTGTGCAGGGACTGCGTGTGCCCCTGGGTGGCGGCCATGGCCTCGATGCAGGTGCGGATCACGTTGTTGTAGACGTCCTGCGCGGTCAGCGACCAGCCGGAGGTCTGGCAGTGCGTGCGCAGCGAAAGGGACTTGGGCGAGGCCGGCGAGAACTGCTTGACCAGCTTGGCCCACAGCAGCCGGGCGGCGCGCAGCTTGGCCACCTCCATGAAGAAGTTCATGCCGATGGCCCAGAAGAAGGAGATCCGCGGCGCGAACGAGTCGATGGCCAGCCCCGCGTCGAGCCCGGCGCGGATGTACTCCACCCCGTCGGCCAGCGTGTAGGCCAGCTCGAGGTCGGCGGTCGCCCCGGCCTCCTGCATGTGGTAGCCGGACACGGAGATGGAGTTGAACCGCGGCATGTTCTGCGAGGTGTACCCGAAGATGTCGGACACGATCCGCATCGACTGCCGCGGCGGGTAGATGTAGGTGTTGCGGACCATGAACTCCTTGAGGATGTCGTTCTGGATGGTCCCGGCAAGCTGCTTGGGCGCAACGCCCTGCTCCTCGGCGGCCACCACGTAGAGCGCAAGGATCGGCAGCACCGCGCCGTTCATGGTCATCGACACGGTCATCTGGTCCAGCGGGATGCCGTCGAACAGCTGGCGCATGTCGTAGATCGAGTCGATGGCCACGCCCGCCATGCCGACGTCCCCGGTCACCCGGGGATGGTCGGAGTCGTAACCCCGGTGCGTGGCAAGGTCGAACGCGATCGACAGTCCTTTTTGGCCGGCGGCAAGGTTGCGCCGGTAGAACGCGTTTGACTCCTCGGCGGTGGAGAACCCGGCGTACTGCCGGATCGTCCACGGCGACTTGACGTACATCGTGGCGTACGGCCCGCGCAGGAACGGGACGATGCCCGGGTAGGTGTTCAGGAAGTCGATGCCGGCGAGGTCGTCCTTGGTGTACAAGGACTTGACGCCGATCCCTTCCGGTGTCTCCCATACCGTGGGCTCGACCTCGGCGACGACCGGCTTGGGCTCGCCGAGCTCGATGTCGGAAAAGTCGGGAACGCTCACTCGAACTCCTCGGCGTAGCGCACGCGCGGCAGCCCGCCGGACGGCTGGGTCGGCGCGGGCGGGCGGAGCAGCGGCTTGAAGTCCGGGTCGGGGAACTCGGTCACCCCGGTGATCTTGTCGACGCCGGCGGCGAGGTTCTCCTTGCGGGCGCGCCAGGTCTCGGCCAACCGGTCGGCGATCAGCCCGGAGTCCAGCGCGGCCGGCATCCCGCCCGCCCGCTCGATCTCGGTGAACCACGACCACGCCGCGTGGGCCAGGTCGTCGGTCAACCGCTCCACGTACCAGGACTCGCCGGCCGGGTCGACCACGTTGCCCACTGTGGACTCTTCGAGCAGGATCGACTGGGTGTTGCGGGCGATCCGCCGGCCGAGCGGATCCGGCAACCCGACGGCCGAGTCGAACGGCAGCACGGTGATCGCGTCCGCCCCGCCGACACCGGCCGCGAAGCAGGCCACGGTGCCGCGCAGCATGTTCACGTACGGGTCGCGCCGGGTCAGCATGGCCGGCGACGTGACCGCGTGCAGCTGCCCGCCGACCGGAGTCGCCCCGGACACCTCGGTGATCCGGGCCCACAACCGCCGCGCGGCACGGAACTTGGCGATGGTCAGGAACTGGTCGACCCCGGCCGCGTACCGGAACTCCAGCTGCGCCGCCGCCGCGTCGACGTCCAGCCCGGCCGCCGTGAGCGCGCGGAGATACGCCACTGCGGTGGCGATCCCGCAGCCCAGCTCCTGCGCGTCCGAGCCGCCCGCCTCGTGGTACGGCAGGGCGTCGACCGTGATGCCGCGCAGCAGTGGGAAGTCACGCGCCACCCGGACGGCGAGGTCCACGGCGTCGGCCAGATCCTGCTCGGTGCCACTGCGCGCCCGCCAGCCGATCGGGTCGGCGCCGAGGTTGCCGCGCGCCCCGGGGATCTCGAGCAGGACCTCGGCGCAGGCGCGCGTCCCGGCGCCCGCGTCCAGGACGACCGGGGCGTCGATGTCCCGCAGCAGCTCGGAAAGCGCGCCGGCGGGCAACCCGGCCAGCCACAGTGACGTGACTCCGTTGTCCAGGTCGTCGAGGACCGCGGCTCGGTCGGGAGTCAGGTGCCGCTGCCGGACATCCCAGCGGGTGGAGTGGCGAACGGGGCCGCGGGCGGCCGGGACGTCGTCGGCGGTGTACAGCGGCGCCCGCGTGATCCCGTCGTAGGTGGTGCTCGAGGGCACCTCCCCGGCGAGCTCTTCCCACTGCTGCCGGGTGGCCGCCGGAAACTCGCCGGCGAGGGCCAACTCGGACGATGTCATATCTCACAATGCTACGGAAACAGCTGGTCACACGTTAGGTGAGCGCAGTCACCTGACGTGCACAATGGGCGGGTGGTTACCTCCGAGCAGCGCGTGGTCGCGGGGCGGTACCGGCTGCGCCGGCCGCTCGGCCAGGGCTCGATGGGCACGGTGTGGGAGGCGTACGACGAGTTCCTGCACCGGCCGGTCGCGGTCAAGGAGGTGCGGCTGCCACCCGGGATCCCGGCGGCCGAGGCGGACGAGCTGCGCGAGCGGACCCTGCGCGAGGCCCGCGCGATCGCGGTCGTCTCGCACCCCAACGTGATCACCCTGCACGACGTGGCGCGCGAGGACGGCGACCCGTTCGTGGTGATGGAGTACATCCCCGCGCGCAGCCTGGCCGAGCTGATCCGCCAGTTCGGTCCGCTGCAGACGCCGCAGGCTGCGACGATCGGCTACGCGGTCGCGGCCGGGCTGGCCGCCGCGCACCAGGCCGGGATCACCCACCGCGACGTCAAGCCGGGCAACGTGCTGGTCGGCGAGGACGGCCGGGTCAAGCTCACCGACTTCGGCATCGCCCGCAACATGTCCGAGCTCACCATGACCCGCACCGGGATCATGCTCGGCTCGCCCGCCTACATCGCGCCCGAGGTGGCCGCCGGCCGCGAGGTGACGCCGGCCGCGGACCTGTGGGGCCTCGGCGCCACGCTGTTCGCCGCGGTCGAGGGCCGCGCGCCGTACGACCCGGACGCGCCGGTGCTGGAGACGCTGTCCGCGGTGGTGCACGGCGACGTGCCGCGGCCGGAGTCCGCCGGCCCGCTTGCCGAGGTCATCGCGGCGCTGATGGACAAGGACCCGGAGCGGCGCGCCCCGCTGGCCGAGGTCCGGCGAATGCTGCAGCCGTTGCTGCCGCCGTCCGGGACGGCGTTGTTCCCCACGTCGGACGACGAGATTCCGACCAGGGAGGAGCTCAAGCCGGCGGCCGCGCCGGCCGCGGAGCCGGAGCCGCCGGCTTCCGAGCCGGCTCCGCCGCTCGCCGTGGACCCTGGACCGCTGCCGTTCCCGGCGCCCGGCGCGCCGCAGCGGCCCGCCCGCCGCGGCGTGCTGGTCTCGATGCTGGTCGCGCTCCTCGCGCTGGTGCTGTTCGGGCTGTTCGCGGCCGGTGGCTTCGCGCTGGCCAGGGTGATCGGCGGGGCGCCGGTGCTGCCGCCGGCGCGGGTGCCGGCACCGCCGCAGCAGACCCCCACCCCGCTCGGCGAGCTGACCGTCACGGCGGGGGACGCGAGCACGCTGGCCGGCGAGCAGGGCGGCGGCTTCTCGGTGCCGGTGCCGCGGGGCTGGGCGAAGTTCGTCGAGCAGCGGGCGAGCAAGGAGCTGGCGAACAGCACAGTTGTGCGGTTCGTCTCGCCGGACGGCACCCAGCAGCTGACCGTCGAGCGCTTCCCGGCGTTCTACCCCGACCACAAGGTGGCCAGATACCTGAGCATGCTCAAGCGGGCGGCGCCGCGCTACGACGAGGTGTCCACGGAGGAGGTAGGGGTCGGGCCGCGGGGGCCGGAGAAGGCCATCGAGCTGGTGTACAAGACGACCGACGCGCCGGGCCGGGGCAACCGGGTCACCTTCGCCCGCGTGATCCCGGCCGGGATCGACCTGTGGGTGGTGGCCGTGACCGTGCCGATCGAGCAGGAGGACACCGGGCGCACCAAGCTGTTCGACAAGATCGCGCCCGACTTCGCGGTCACGGGTTAGGCTCCCGCGGGTGAGTGAGACCCCTGATCCCCTGGCGGTGGCCGAGGAGGCGGCCCGGGCGCTGGCCGAGCGCACCGGGCAGGACAAGCACGACGTGGCCGTGGTCCTCGGATCCGGCTGGCGATCAGCAGCGCGCGAGATCGGCCCGGCCTCGGTGGAGGTGCCGATGGCCGAGCTGCCCGGGTTCACCGCCCCGACGGCGGTCGGCCACGGCGGCTCGATCCGTTCGATCACCGTCGGCCAGCGCCGGGTGCTGGTGCTGCTCGGCCGCACCCACCTGTACGAGGGCAAGGGGATCACCGCGGTGGCGCACGGCGTGCGCACCGCGGCGGCGGCCGGCTGCGGCACGGTCGTGCTCACCAACGCGGCCGGCTGCCTGCGGCCCGGGGTCGAGGTCGGCCAGCCGGTGCTGATCAGCGACCACCTGAACCTCACCGGAACATCCCCGCTGGTCGGCGCGCATTTCGTGGACCTGACCGACCTGTACTCGGCCCGGCTGCGCGGCGTGGCGCTGCAGATCGACCCGTCGCTGATCGAAGGCGTCTACGCCGGCCTGCCCGGCCCGCACTTCGAGACGCCCGCGGAGATCCGCATGCTGACCACCCTCGGCGCCGACCTCGTCGGCATGTCGACGGTGCTCGAGGCGATCGCGGCCAGGGCGGTCGGCCTTGAGGTGCTCGGCGTGTCCCTGGTGACCAACCTCGCCGCCGGGCTGTCCGGCGCGCCGCTCAACCACGAGGAGGTCCTCGAGGCCGGCCGGCGCGCGGCCACCCGGATGGGCCGCCTGCTGCGCGACCTGGTAGCCAAGGCGTGAGCCTGTCAAGCGAGCTGCGGGACCGGGCGTTCCGGTGGATCGCCGACGATCCCGACCCGGACACCAGGCTGGAGCTGCAGCGGGTCCTCGCGTCGGCGATGGCCGGCGATCCCGCCGCGGTCGACGACCTGACCGACCGGATGACCGGCACGCTCACGTTCGGCACGGCCGGGCTGCGCGGCCCGGTTCGGGCAGGGCCCAACGGCATGAACCGGGCCGTGGTCGTCCGGGCCACCGCCGGGGTCGGGGAATGGTTACGCACCAACGGTCACGGCGGCGGCACCGTGTTCGTCGGGCGGGACGCGCGCCGCGGCTCGGCGCAGTTCGCCGACGCGGCCGCCGAGGTGCTGACCGCGGCCGGGTTCACCGTGCGCACGCTGCCCGGCCCGCTGCCCACCCCGATCACGGCCTTCCTGGTGCGGGCCGACCATGCCGTGGCCGGCATCCAGATCACCGCGTCGCACAATCCGCCCGCGGACAACGGGTACAAGCTCTTCGTCGGCAATGGCGCGCAGATCGCGCCGCCGGACGACCGGATCATCGAGGCGGCGATCCGCGGCGCGCCACCGGCGGTCTCCGTGCCGACGGCGCCGGGCGCGCTCCCGGTGAGCGACGCCGACGTCGACCGCTACCTCGACCGGGTCGCCGGCCTGCCCCGCGGCACCGCAAGGGACCTGCGGATCGTGCTCAGCCCGATGCACGGCGTGGGCGGCGAGACCGCCGTGGAAGCCTTGCGCCGCAGCGGTTTCACCGACGTCCGGGTGGTCGTCGAGCAGGCCGTGCCGGACCCGGACTTTCCCACGGTCACCTTCCCGAACCCCGAGGAGCCCGGCGCGGCCGACCGGCTGCTGGCCCTGGCGTCCGAAGTGGACGCCGACCTGGCCGTCGGGCTCGATCCGGACGCCGACCGGTGCGCCCTCGGTGTCCGGACGCCCGACGGCGCCTGGCGGATGCTGCGCGGCGACGAGACCGGAGTGCTCCTCGGCGCCCACCTGCTGTCCACTGTAGATCGAATCACACACCCGGATCCCTTGGTGGCGACCACGATCGTGTCCTCCTCGATGCTCAAGGAGATCGCGGCCGCACACGGGGCCCGGTACGACGAGACGCTCACCGGCTTCAAGTGGCTGGTCCGCGCCGGCGACGGCAAGGGCACCGGCCTGATCTACGCCTACGAGGAGGCGATCGGCCACTGCGTCGACCCGGACTTCGTGCGGGACAAGGACGGCATCTCCGCGGCCGTGCTCGCCGCGGATCTTGCCGCCACCCTCAAGGCCGCCGGCAAGACCCTTCTGGACGCCCTCGACGAGCTGTCCGTCCACCATGGACTGCACCTGACCGGGCAGATCGCCATCCGGGTCGACGAGCTGCCGCGGATCTCCCGGCTCATGGCCGCTCTGCGCGCCGACCCGCCCGCCGAGCTGGCCGGAACACCGGTCCAGGCCGAGAACCCCGGCCCCGATGTCCTGCGGCTCACGGGCGAAGGCCTGCGGGTCGTCATCCGTCCCTCCGGCACCGAGCCCAAGCTGAAGGCGTACCTGCAGATCGTCGAGGCCGTCGGCGACGCGACCGGCCTCGGCACGGCCAAGACGGCCGCCGCCGAGCGCATGTCGGCGGTGCGCTCGGCGGTGTCGGAGCTCCTCACGCCCTGACTCACCAGGGCAACGGACCGGCCTCGTTGCGGAACTGCCCGGTCGGCCCGTCATCGGGCCCGGTCGCCATGCGCACGGCGACGGCCGCACCCTGGGCCGGGGTGCGCACGCCCTGGTGGTCGTTCATGTCGGTGGCGCAGTAGCCAGGGCAGATCGCGTTGACCTTGATGCCCTCGCCGCGCAGCTCGTTGGCGAACATCACGGTCACCACGTTCAGCGCCGCCTTGGACGCGCTGTAGGCGTAGAACGGGACGGCGGACTGGTCCGAGTTCGGGTCGGAAAGCAGCGCGAGCGACCCGATCTCGCTGGACACGTTCACCACGCGCGACGCGGAAGCCTTGCGCAGCAAGGGAAGCATGGCCCTGGTCACGGTCACCACACCGGTCACGTTGGTGGCGAACATGTCCTGGAAATCCTCGGGTGTGGCGGGCTTGTCGAACCACTCGCGCAGCACCCCCGCGTTGTTCACCAGCACGTCCAGCCGCCCGTGGTCCCGCTCGACCAGCTTGGCCGCCGCCGCCACCGACTCGGCGTCGGTCACGTCGAGCTGGACCGGACGCGCGTCGATCTTCCCGGCGGCCAGCTCCGCCGCCGCGTCCCGGCCCCGCCGCTCGTCCCGCGCCCCGACCAGAACGGTCATCCCGAGCTCGCCGAGCTGCCGGGCGATCTCCTTGCCGATCCCCTTGTTCGCGCCGGTCACCAGCGCGATCTTCGTGTCTGCCATGCGCCCAGGTTGGGCAACCGCCGCTGTGCCGGGCAGAGACGGTCGAACCTGGGATCGGCGATCCCTGCCAGCTGCCGGCCGGGTTTGCCATGCTGGAGCAATGGATCGGGCTGGGCTCGCCGACTTCCTGCGCAGCCGCCGCGACCGGCTGCAACCGACCGACGTCGGCCTCGCTGCTGGCCGGCATCGCCGCACACCGGGGCTGCGGCGGGAGGAGGTCGCGCAGCTCGCCGCGATGTCGGTCGACTACTACACCCGGCTCGAGCAGGCGCGCGGACCGCAGCCGTCCCGCGCCGTGCTGACCGGGATCGCGCGGGCGCTGCGGCTGTCCGACGACGAGCGGGCCTACCTGTTCCACCTCGCCGGCCAGCAGCCCGAACCACCGGCCGGGCCGCCGCAGGACGTGCCCCCGAGCGTCCTGCACCTGCTCGACCGCCTCGACGACACGCCGGCGCTGGTGCTCGACGCCAAGTTCCAGGTCCTGGCCTGGAACCAGCTCGCGGCCGCGCTGATCACCGACTTCTCGGCCGAACCGCCCAGGGAGCGCAACCTCCTCCGGCGGCGGTTCCTCGCCCCGCCCGGCAGCGCCTGCCGGCGCTACGACGACGAGGAGACCATCCGGTTCGGGCAGGAGGTGGCCGCGGATCTGCGGGCGGCGCTCGCCCGCTATCCCGACGATCCGGGCATCCGGGAACTGCTGGACGAGCTGCTGGCGGGCAGCCCCGAGTTCGCCCAGATGTGGGCGGCGCACGAGGTCCGGGTCCAACGCACCATGTGCAAGACCGTCAACCACCCGGTCGTCGGGCCGATCGACCTGCAGAGCCAGATGCTGCTGATCCCCGACCGCGACCAGCGGGTCGTCCTCTACACGGCCGTCCCCGGCACCAGCTCGCACGAGGCCCTGCAGCTACTGAAGGTGATCGGCACCCAGGACCTGACCTCGGCCGAGCGCTACGCTCACTGAGCGTGGCCCGTTTGCTGATCGTGCACCACACGCCGTCGCCGGCGCTGCAGGCGATGTTCGAGGCGGCGCTCTCCGGAGCCACGACCGAGGAGATCACCGGGGTGGAGGTGGTGCGGCGGCCGGCGTTGACGGCGAGCCCGGTGGACGTGCTGGAGGCCGACGGGTACCTGCTCGGCACCCCGGCGAACATCGGCTACATGTCTGGCGCGCTCAAGGTCTTCTTCGACACCGTGTACTACCCGTGCCTGGACGCCACCAGGGGCCGGCCGTACGGGTTGTACGTGCACGGCAACGAGGGGACCGAGGGTGCGGTCCGGGCGGTGGAGAGCATCGCGAAGGGGATGGGTTGGACACCGGCCGCCGCGACCGTGACCGTGCTGGGCCAGCCGAGCAAGGAGGATCTGGAGTCCTGCTGGGAGCTGGGGGCCACGGTCGCGGCCGGCCTCATGTCGTAGGGCTCACCGCCCGAGCGCCCGCATGCTGGACTCGGCGTAGCGGGTCCCGTGCACGGCGTCCGCCGGGGCCGCCTTCTCGATCGCGGCGAGGTCGTCGTCGGACAGCGCCAACCCAACGGCCGCGACGTTCTCCTCGAGATAGCGGATCCGCTTGGTGCCGGGGATCGGCACGACGTCGTCGCCCCGCGCCTGAACCCAGGCCAGCGCGAGCTGCCCGGCGGTCACCCCTCGCCGGGACGCCACGTCCCGCAAGGCATCCACGATCGCCAGGTTGCGCTCCAGGTTGCCGGCGGCGAACCGGGGCTGGCCCCACGAGCGGAAGTCCCCGTCCTCCAGGTCGGCGGCCGAGGTGATCCGTCCGGTGAGGAAACCGCGGCCGAGCGGCGAGTACGCGACGATCCCGATGCCGAGCTCGCGGCACGCCGGCACCACCGACTCCTCGATGTCGCGGCTCCACAGCGACCATTCGCTCTGCACGGCGGCGATCGGGTGGACGGCGTGCGCGCGGCGGATGGTCTCCGCACCCGCCTCGGACAGCCCGAGATGGCGCACCTTCCCGGCGGCCACCAACTCGGCCATCGCGCCCACGGTCTCCTCGATCGGGACCTTCTCGTCGACCCGATGCTGGTAGTACAGGTCGATGTGGTCCACGCCGAGCCGGCGCAACGACGCGTCACACGCCTGCCGGACGTACTCGGCGTCCCCGCGGATGCCCTGGAACTCGCCGTTCGGACCGCGCACGTTGCCGAACTTGGTGGCCAGCACGACCCCGTCGCGGCGGTCGCGGATGGCCCGCCCGACCAGCTCCTCGTTGCGCCCGACGCCGTACATGTCCGCGGTGTCCAGCAGGGTCACGCCCAGCTCCAGCGCGCGATGGATGGTCGCGATCGACTCGGTCTCGTCGGTCGCGCCGTAGAACTCGCTCATTCCCATGCAGCCAAGGCCCTGCGCGCTGACCTCGAGCGCGCCGAGCCGGCGAATCGGCAGGTTCATGCGGTGGCCTCCTGGAGCGGGGCCGACGCCGCGGCCAGATCCCGCTCGCACTGCTCGTAGTGGCTGATCTTGTAGTTGAGAACCTCGAGGCACGCCTGCAGGTCGGCGATGCGGGCGAGCACGTCCTTGCGGTGCTCGACCAGGATCTGCCGGCGCTGACTCGCGGTGGCCAGCCCCTGGTGGCGCAGCTTGGCGTACTCGCGCATCAGCCGGATCGGCATGCCGGTAGTGCGCAGCTTGGTGAGAAACTCCAGCCAGGCGAGGTCTTCCTCGGAGTAGGCCCGGCGGCCGCCTGAGTCCCTGGCCGGCGGGTCGATGAGCTCGATGCGTTCGTAATATCTCAGGGTGTCGATCGACAGCCCGCTCAGATGGGCCGCCTCGGCGATCGCGTAAGTCACGACATCGACCGTAGAAGCTGGAGCGCACTCCAGGTCAAATTACATATCGGATTCCTTCGGCAGCCCCCACGCCTCCAGGTGCTCGGCCATCTTCGGCACGTCGACGTTTCCGCGGCCGACCTCGCGGACGATCTCCAGCGCGTCGTCCTCGTCGGCGTCGATCCACCAGCCGTTGAGGTCGCACATGGTGACGGCGGCGACCCAGCCCAGCCGCCAGTTGCCCTCGACGAGCGGGCGGGTGCGCACGATCGAGTCGAGCAGCGCGGCGGCCTTGAGCCACAGGGTGTCGTAGGCCTCGACACCCAGCACCGTGGCCCGCGGCCGGTGCGCCGCGGAGTCGAGCAGTCCGAGATCACGTACTACCAGGTCACCACCGGTGACGGCGGCCGCCAGCACCAGGAGGTCGCTGGCGTCCAGGTAGGCGATCACTCAGAGATCATGCCGTACCGAGTTTCTCGAGCATTCCCCGGTAGCGCGGCAGCACGCGACCGAGGATCTCGTTGAGCTGTTGCTCCTTGTGCAGCTTTGCCCAGCGGTCGGCCAGCGCGAGCCGCACCACCTCGTGCTTGGAGCGACCCTCGGCGGCGGCGAGCTCGTTGAGCCGCTCGTTCTCCTCGTGGGTCAGTCGAAGGGTCATGGCCATGTGTTCAACACCAACCTGGGAAGCGATCCGACAGGACCGATGATACCTCGGTGGTAGCAACTTGAAACATACTCTTGTAACGGCGTTCTCAAACTGCCGAGCGGTAACCTTCTTCCTGTGCCTCGGCCGAGAACCCACGACGACGCGCTGCGCGTTCGCCTCCTCGACCGGGCCGGGATCCTGCTGTCCGCGGAGGGCACCGGCGCGCTGAGCCTGCGCCGCCTCGCCGCCGACGTCGGCACCTCCACGACGGCGGTGTACTCACTGTTCGGCGGCAAGCCGGGGTTGGTCAAGGAGCTGTTCATCGAGGCGTTCCAACGGTTCGGCGCGCACCTGCTCGCCGTGCCGCGCACCGACGACCCCGCCGAGGACCTGATCCAGCTCGGCCTGGCCTACCGGCGCAGCGCGCTCGCCGACCCGCACCTGTACCCGGTCATGTTCGCCAACATCGTGCCGGGGTTCGAGCCGGACGAGCAGGTCAGCCGGGAGGCGATGATCGCGCTGACCCCGCTCATCGAGGTGGTCCAGGACGGGATCAAGGAAGGCGTGTTCGTCGAGGTCCCCACCAACCTCGTCGTCATGTCCTGCTGGGGCATCGCGCACGGCATGGTTTCCTTGGAGCTCAACGGATACGCACCCGAGGAGCTCGACGTCGACGCCGCCTACGAGCGGGCCCTGCGCGCGAACCTCACCGGCTGGCGAACAACGATCTAGCGCGCACTTCGAAATCGTCGCTGGAGCCGTCGCTGGAAGTGTCGCTGGGGTCGACCAATCTTTGGCGAGGGCGGCCGCCACACGACGACAAGGGCAGGGGCGAGGAACGAGCCCCTGCCTGCAGGCGTCGTCAACCACCACAACACGTAACCACCCACCCCGGCCCGCAACCCACCAGCCAACCCGACCCAAGGCCGGCGCCGAAGGCGACCGGCGGCCTTGCCCGAGCTAGAAAACACAGCCCGAGCTAGAAAACGCAGCTAGACCGCCCCGTACTGCCGGTCCCCCGCGTCGCCCAGCCCCGGCACGATGTAGCCGGAGTCGTTGAGCCGCTCGTCCACGCTGGCCGTGACCAATCGCACGGGCAGTCCCGACTCGGACAGGCGCTTGATCCCCTCCGGCGCGGCCAGCGCGCATACCGCGGTCACATCCGTGGCGCCCCGGTCGGTCAGCAGCCGGATCGTGTACTCCATCGACCCACCCGTGGCCAGCATCGGGTCGAGCACGAAGACCGGACGGTGCGAGAGGTTCTCCGGCAACGATTCCATGTACGGCGTCGGCTGCAGCGTCTCCTCGTCACGGGCCAGCCCGACGAACCCCATCTTGGCGTCCGGGATCAGCTTGTGCGCCTGGTCGGCCATGCCGAGACCGGCCCGCAGCACCGGGACCAGCAGCGGCGGGTTGGCCAGCCAGTACCCGTCGGCGCGCGCCACCGGGGTGTGGATGCGCTCGGTGCGCACCGGGGCGTCGCGCATGGCCTCGTAGATCAGCATCACGGTCAGCTCGTGCAGCGCGGCGCGGAACGTCGCGCTGTCCGTCCTGGCGTCGCGCATGACCGTCAGTCGAGCCTTGGCCAGCGGATGATCGACCGTGAGCACATCCATGGACCGACACGCTAGCGGTCCCGGACGTCGCCGGTGTACCACTGGCCCATGGTCGACCCACGGACCGGCGCCGCCCTGTACCGGGACATGCGGCGACGCATGATCGCCGTCGCCCGGCGGCTGACCGCGGACCAGTTGTGCGCCAACGTGCCGGCGTGTCCCCAGTGGACGGTTCGGGACCTCCTGGCCCATCTCGCCGGGTCCACTGCGGACATCGTCAACGACCGCATCGACGGCGCGCCCGGCGAGGAGTGGACCGCCGCGCAGGTCGCCGCGCGGGCCGGTCGCAGCGTGGCCGAGCTGCTCGACGAGTGGGCCGAGGTCGGGCAACGGTGGGAGGAGATCGCGCTGCGGGCCGAGCATCCGAGCTTCCTGGTGCGCAACCCGTACCTGGACACCGGCGTGCACGAGGCCGACCTGTACGGCGCGCTCGGCCTGCCCCGCCCGCCGGCCGAGGCGTCGCTGGCCATCGCCGACTGCACGGTGCCGAGGGTGGCCGAGGACTTCGACGACCTCGGCCAATTCATGATCTACACGCCGGATCGCGAGTACCGGCTTGGCATCGGCGACGTCGAGGGGTCGGTCCGGGTGGGCACCTACGAGCTGAGCCGCGCGGTGTACGGGCGGCGCAGCCGCGCGCAGATCGAGGCGTGGGACTGGACGGGAAAACCGAACGGGTTCACCGAGCGGATCGCGGTGCTGCCGCAGACCGACCGAGATCTGATCGACTGAGCCGACCTGACACAATGGGACGTCATGCCCCGTGAGCTCAACGCCACCGCCGCGTCCCTGCTCGGCCTGCTGCACCAGGGTCCGATGACCGGCTGGGATCTGGTGGCCACCGCCCAGGAGCGGATCGGCAACTTCTGGACGCTGACCCAGAGCCAGGTCTACCGGGAGCTGGCCAGGATGACCGAGACCGGCCTGGTGACGGTCGGCGAGCCGGGCCCGCGCGACCGCAAGCCGTACACGATCACACCGGCCGGCCGGGCCGCGTTCGCCGAGTGGATCAACGGGGATCCGGCGCGCGAGCAGCTGCGGGTGCCGCTGCTGCTGACCATCCAGTTCGCCGGCCACCTCGCGCCGGGCCGGCTGCGCGAGATCATCGAGACCGAGCGCGCGCGACACGCCGAGCGGCTCGCCGGCTACCGCACGCACGAGAAGCTGCTCGCCGGCGCGCCCGGCCAGGCTCAGCGGCTCGCCACACTACGCTTCGGCATCCGCCATGAGCAGGCCGTACTCGACTGGTTCGACGAGCTTCCGGCGGTGCTCGGCCTCCCCCAGGATGCCGGGAGTCACCGGTTAGAGTGACGCTCTCCCGACCTGGAGTGCCCGATGCCCGACGCCAGACCCATGGCCTCACCGGTGTTCGTGGACCCCACCGGACGCCGGCGCCGAACCGTACGATTAGCCGCCGTGATCGGCGCCGGCACGCTCTTCGCGGTCGGCGCGCTGCTGGTCGCCGCGCTGCTCGGCGTCCCGATCGCTCCTACCGCATCGTTGCCCGAGCCGGCCCCGGCCGCACCCCCGGTGAAGCCGCAGCCGGGACCCGGCGCCGAGCGCGGCGATCCGGCATCCACCAGCCAGACGCCCGGCCGCCGCGCGCGGGACGACCGCCCGGCGGACGCGACCCCGGTCACCACCACCCCCACGCCGACCACCACGACCCCGACCTCCGCCAAGGGCAAGCCGGAAGCTCCACCCGGCCGGCCCACCGACCTCCCGACCCCGCCCGGCCACACCCGCTAGCTCGTGGCAAGACACTTCCGGACCCCGCCGCCGCGCGCCCACTGGCTGCTGCTGGCCACGCTGCTCGGCGCGATCGCCGGGCTGCTCGCGCTCAACTCGCTGCTCGCCGGCGGGCTGGGCGCGGAGGGCGCGCGCGCCCCGGGACCGGCCGCGAAGGTCCCGGCGGCGGTGCGCACCGGCGGCCCGATCATCGATCCGCGCCGGGACCCGCCGGCCACGCTGCGCCCGCCGGACCGGACGATCGCGCTCACCTTCGACGACGGCCCGGATCCACAGTGGACACCGGCGATTCTGGACGTGCTTGCGCGGCACGACGTGCACGCCACGTTCTTCGTCACGGGGGCGCACGCGGCCGAGCATCCCGGCCTGGTCGAGCGGATCCTGGCCGCGGGGCACGAGGTCGGCCACCACACCGCCACGCACACCGACCTGAGCACGGCCGGCCCGCTGCGCACCTGGCTCGAGCTGCGCTCGACCGACCTCGTGCTGGCCTACGCGGCCGGGGTGAGCACCTCGCTGATCCGGCCGCCCTACTCGGCCACCCCGGACGCCGTCGACGACGCGGCTTGGGCGGCGGCCCAACGCCTCGGCGACTCCGGCCGGCTCGTCGTGCTGTCCAATGTGGACTCCACGGACTGGCGGCGGCCCGGCGTCGACGAGATCATCGCCCGCAGCACCCCGCCGGACGACCTCGGCGCCGTGCTGCTCATGCACGACGGGGGCGGCGACCGCGCGCAAACCGTTGCCGCGCTGGACAAGCTCCTCCCGACGCTGAAGGCCGATGGCTGGCGGATCGGCACGGTCACCGGCACGGTCGGCGCCCGCGGCACCCAGGGCGAGTCGAGCGCGCTCGAGTGGCTCGGCGGCGCCCTGCTGGTCGGCGCCATCCAACTGGCCGAGGCCACCGCGGACACGCTGCAGGTCCTGCTGATCGTGGCGACCGGCCTTGCCGCGCTGCGCACCCTGCTGGTGCTGATCACGGCCTGGGTGCACGTCCGGCGGACCCGGCGCTCGCCGCGCCCGTCCGTGCGGGCTCCGGTCACGGTGATCGTGCCGGCGTACAACGAGGCCGCCGGCATCGAGGCCACCGTGCGGTCGATCCTGGCCTCGCGCCACCCGGTCGAGGTGATCGTGGTCGACGACGGCTCGACCGACCGCACCGCCAGGATCGTCGCTTCCCTTCGTTTACCCAGGGTTCGACTCATCCGGCAGGCCAACGCCGGCAAGGCCGCCGCCCTCAACACGGGCCTGGCCGCCGCCCGCACCAACCTCGTGATGATGGTCGACGGCGACACCGTGCTGGAGCCGCACACGGTCGGCCGCCTTGCCGCGCACTTCACCGACCCGGCGGTCGGCGCGGTGTCCGGCAACGCCAAGGTGGCCAACCGCCGCGGTCTGCTGGGCCGGTGGCAGCACATCGAGTACGTGATCGGTTTCAACCTGGACCGCCGGATGTACGACGTGCTCGGCTGCATGCCCACGGTTCCCGGCGCGGTGGGCGCCTTCCGCCGCTCAGCCGTGCTCGCGGTCGGCGGCGTCGGCGGCGACACCCTCGCCGAGGACACCGACCTGACTATGGCTCTGGAACGCGCCGGCTGGCGGGTCACCTACGAGGAACGCGCCGTCGCCTGGACCGAGGCCCCCGCCACCCTCGGCCAGCTGTGGAAGCAGCGCTACCGCTGGTGCTACGGCACCCTGCAGGCGGTCTGGAAGCACCGCCGCGCCGTGCTCGAGCGCGGCCCCGCCGGGCACCTCGGCCGGCGCGGCCTGCCCTACCTCCTCCTCTTCCAGGTCGCCCTTCCGGTCCTCGCCCCCGTCGTCGACGTCGCCGCGGTCTACGCCCTGCTCACCGGTAACAGCGTCGCCACCACCCTCACCTGGCTCGCTTTCCTTGTCCTGCAAGCCATCCCCGGCATCGTCGCGTTCCGCCTCGACGGCGAGCGCCTGGGCCCGCTGCTCGCCCTCCCCCTGCAACAGCTCGTCTACCGCCAACTCATGTACCTCGTCGTCGTCCAATCCCTCGCCACCGCGCTCTCGGGCGTCCGCCTCCCCTGGCAAAAACTCGAACGCCACGGCACCGCGGTTGCGCACCGGGCTTAACCAACCCCTACGGGGTTACGGGCTCGACGAAGCAACCCTCGTGGTGGAGCGGCCGCAGTGGAACCCGCCGCCCTACCAGAAGGAATGGGAGGAGATCCGGAACCGGCCCAGCACCCGGGAGATCAAGGTGATCTACCGGCTCAACACCATGCCGCCGGGCATTCCCACCTGGTTCATCGCCCGGTCGCACCGCTTCAGCACGAAGACCCACTGGCGAACCGGTGCGCTGCTCGCACACCCCGACGGCCAGCATCTGGCGCTGGTGCGCGCGGACCGGCATCGCAGCGTGGTGGAACTGGCCGTGCGCGGGCCGACCCCGGCCGGGTTCTTCCTGGTGCTCGACGACGGGCTCAACCTGACGCTGGAACGCTTTCCCGGGCTCGACATCACCCGCCAGGTCCCGTGCCCGTGCCAGGACGCGTGCCCGGAGCTGTTCGACTACGAGAACTTGCGCGCGCGCCTGGCCCGCACGCCGCCGCGCGACCAGATCGAGTGCCACAACTCCGGGGAGCTCGTCTCCGTCCCGCAGCTCCTGTTCGGGCTCACACCGTCCGAACGGGACGCCACCCGGATGAGCATCGACCAGATCGCCACAGACATCGCCCGGCTCGGGGAGAAGCTGGACGACCAGAGCGAGTACCTGCAGCGGATGTTCCTCAAGGTCCAGCACCACCTGCAGGTCCAGCAGGAGACCCGGTGCCCGAGCGTGTTCGCCGTTGTGCCGGCCGGCCGCCGCCGGCTGGCCGGCTCGGCATACGAGCTCCACCTGTACTGCGAGGAACCCGGCGCCTGGCATCGCCTCCCGGAACCGCAGGGCGTCTACCCGATCACCCAGCCCGCCGAGTGGTTCCGCAAACTGGGGCCGTACCTGCAAAATCTGATCAAGGTGCTCAAGCACGCCGCCCCGCTCGCCGGCCCGGTGCTCGGCGTGGCGATCGGCACGCTCGACGCGCAGCTCAAGGCCGACTGCGACCTGATGAAGGAACTGGCCAACCAGCTTCCGAGCCAGCTCCGCCACAAGGACGAGCTGCGCGACGCCGAACCCGCACCCGCGGCACACGCCGTGACCGACGCCGACTTCCGCGCCCTCGAAGCGATGCTCACCAAGCTCGACCCGGACCGCGCCTGGGGCGGCCTGTCTCGAACCACGACCCCGGAAGGTCTCACCCTCTACCTCTGTGACCATCACCTGGCCCAGTACCGGCAACCCGGCCAGCTTGAGCGTAACGAGTTCGGCCCGCCATCGACTGTGAGAATATGACGGATCCTCACGAGCAACGCACCTCACCCAAACGTCCACAAGAGACAGTTGACACGCGGAGCCCGAAACGCCAGCCGAAGCCGTTCGTGCCGACCCGCGTCCAGCCGGCCAAGCCGCTGGTCATCTTCTGCCACGGTGAACGGCTGAGCCACACCGAAATCCCGTTCAAGAAGACGCACATCCCGGTCGGGTTCTTCGCCGCGATCGGCCACGGCATCTCCTCGTGGGCTTCCTTCGACATCTTCCACGGCTCGCAAACCCCGGCCGAGTGGCCCGACTACCTACCCGACCTGCGGCTGACGCCGCTGACCCCGACCGAACGCAAGGTGTCGAACCGCCTGCAGCCGGCCACATACCCGCACCCGATCCAGTACCTGGACAAGGAGATGCACCTGGGCAACCTGATCGACGAGAATGCGACGACATTCACCGAGATCTGGCTGCTGTGCTGCACGATGACCGTTCCGGGCCTGGTCAACCAGATCGACACCGGCATCCTGGGCATCAAGATGGATGTCCCGCACAACCTGTCGATGGTCGGGGAGAAGGAGGCCGGCGAGGCGTTGCGCGATCTGGTCGCCAAGCGCAAGAAGTCGGAGGCGGCGGCGTTCCTGAGCGGGTTGGGCGGCGTCTATGTGCGCTACTACACGCTCCGGGAGCCCGGTCCCGCGATCGTCGCCGAATGGCAGATCTCCCTGCTTCCTCCCGTCACCGACGACCCGGCGAGCTGGCTGGAAACCGTCGACATCGCTTATGACACCGAAACGATCGCCTACCTGATGAAACCGCCACCGGACCTGCCCGACCTCGGGGCGGACTTCCGGAAACGGGTGCAGGTGATGTGGGCCAGCCTAGACGGGTGGCCGAAGTGCGTGCCGACCGTGAAGCGGATCCGGGACGAGAAGGCCAAGTCCATGGCGAACCTGTGGCGGTTCTGCGCGCGACACCCGAGCGTGCAGCGGTTCGAGCAGAAGGTGGCCAGGCTGGACGACCGGGGGAAGGCCTGGGACCCGGGAAATCTGGATACCTGGGAGGCGTACCTGACGGAATACGCGGCCGCCGTGGTGGCCGAACCGGAGGCCGTGCCGTTGGTCGTCGACCATGCCGGGTTCGTCGGGGCGATGACCCACTACGCGAAGGGGTGGATTGACTTCACCGCCGTGTGGAAGGCGATCAAGGGCGATCCGGCGGTCAAGTCCGTGGTGACGCTGCTGCGTGCCGAGTCGGTCAAGGACGCCGGGCTCGCCGAGAAGATCAAGCAAGCCGAGGCCTGACACCCGGTCCGGTCAGGGTTTGTGCGCCAGGACTCCGAACATCGTGACGGAGAAGTGGAAGTCGCCGCGGCTGGCGCCGGCGCGGAGGTCGGCGACCAGGTTGTCGCGCTCCGGTTCGGTGATGACGCCTTCGGCGAGGGCGAGGTCGGTGGACATCGTCATGATGGTGTCGATGGCGCGCGCGTCCTGGATGAGCGCCTGGGAGCCGAGGTCGTCGACCACCAGGCCGGCGGCGGTGAGCTGGCCGGTCAGGCGGCGGCCGGACAGCGGGTTGGGAAAGCGGCTGAGCCAGAACCGGTGCAGGCGCTCGAGGACCTCCGGGTCGCCGGGATGGATGATCGCGGTCGCCCAGTCGGTGTCGATCAGCGCGACCCGGCCGCCGGAACGCAGCACCCTGGCGATCTCGATGGCCGCCCGCTCCGGGTGGTCGAGGTGCTGCCACACCCGCTCGCACCGGGCCACGTCCACGCTGGCGTCGGGGAACGGCAGGGCGTAGGCGTCGCCGTCGACGAAGGTCGCGGCCGAGCCGGCCTCGGTGGCCCGCCGGGCCGCCTCGGCGCGCAGGCCGGCGTTCGGCTCGACGCCGATCGCCTCGCCGCCCGGCAGGACCGCCGCCGCCAGCGCCTGCAGCTCGTCGCCTGTGCCGGAGCCGATGTCGGCGGCCCGCTCGCCGGGGCCCCCGCC